>JACDOC010000007.1 GCA_017656295.1 Bacillus sp. (in: firmicutes)
CTTGACACCCTGTATCATACCAAGGGGACTTTTTTTGTTTCAAATCTCATTTTTCCTCATTACAGGAATGCTCCCTTTATTTATTTTTTATGTAGAAGTACATAGCTTTTGTTCTTTTCCCAAACCCCCCTTTCAAAATATAAAAATGCCTCTTTCCGAAAGAAAGAGGCATGAAGGACACATTCTTCAAACCTCTTATCTCCCAGGAACTTTTCATATGCTCCTGTTGGATTTAGCACCGTGCCTTCGTGTAATATACACGGCCCCTAAAAATTAGGTGCCCCGCCTCACAGCGGTATTACGGTCGGTTGCTGCGGCTTCATCGGGCCAATTCCCTCCGCCAACTCTCGATAAGAGTGTTCAGCACGCTTATGCAGTTTTTATGAAGATATTACCTTCAATGGGCGAAAGTGTCAATCATTTTTTTCATTTTTTATAAAATATTTTTTTACTTCCTCAACGGTATGAACAGGTTGTTGACAAACAAATTGTTGGCAAATTTGAACGGTCCACTGCTTTGATACGTCTTCTTGTTTTTGAAAAACAGTAAACGGAAGAAAGCTCGTCCGCAACCACTGAAAAAGTTCTTCGTCTTTTCGTTCGTCTTTGCCCGAAACCACTACTTCCTCGCCACCATGACTAAGAGCCATGGCCGTTTGAACGGTACATAAATAACCGGAAGGATAGTGGGTGACTTCGTTAGCTGCTGCTTGTAACAATTGTTTAACCGTGGTGAACATTTGCTCATCATTTGTAAGCTTATATAAACGCCATAACTGATACGATGCGATGCCATTTCCAGATGGAATCGCTCCATCGTACCATTGCTTTTCCCGGACGAGTAGTTGTTCTCCGTTTTCATCAGTAAAATAAAAGCCTCCATTCGGGTCCCAAAAGCGGTTCATCATCTCTCGATACAACTTAAGAGCTTGGTGAAGGTAGGTTGACTGACCTTCAGCTTGGAATAATTCAACATACGCCCACAATAAAAAGGCGTAATCGTCAAGATATGCTTGGTATTTGACTTCTCCATCGCGGTAACGTGCCTTTAAGCCCGATTCGGTCCACAAGTGTTGTTCAATGAATTGAAGCGCACGGTTTGCCATTTGGAGAAAAGTGGCTTCTTTTAATGCGGCACCAGCTTTGGCAAGTGCTGCAATCATGAGACCATTCCATGATGTTAAGACTTTATCATCCACATGCGGATACACACGTTGTTGTCGTCGTTCGAATAAGGTCTTTTTTCCTTGCTGTATAATTTTCTCTACTTGATCGATGGAAATATTATGTTTAGACGCTAATTTTTCTAACGAAGTGCGAATCAAGTTTAATATATTTTTTCCTTCGAAGTTCCCTTGTTCCGTCATATTAAAGACGTCACAAAACACTTCGCCCTCTTTCGGTCCCAAAAGGTCGATGACTTCTTGTTTCGACCAAATGTAGTACGTTCCTTCTTCTCCCTCGCTGTCAGCGTCAATGGCGGAATAAAAGGCTCCTTGAGAATCGGTCATTTCCCGTTGTATAAACGAAACTACCTCTTTAATGACTTGTTTATACCGTTCATTCTTCGTTATTTGATATGCTTCTGTTAAAGCAAATAACATTAACGCTTGATCGTACAGCATTTTTTCAAAATGAGGCACCAACCACTTCCCGTCAACGGAATAACGAGCAAATCCTGATCCGAGCTGATCATAAATGCCCCCATCCAACATTGCATCAAGCGTCTTTGTGACCATTTGCAGCGCTTGATTGTTTCCGGTCCAATAATAATATCGCATCAAAAACAAATGTTGATGCGGCAACGGAAATTTAGGTGGTTGACCAAATCCACCGTAAATGGCATCAAATTGGCGTAATAGTCCATTGTACGCCTCATGAACATGCGTTTCTTGTATTCCTTTTGAAGTTTGGGCGTCTGGTCGTTCTTGTAGGGCTTCTGTTAGTTGGGAAGTAATTTTATCAATGCGTTGCGGATTACTTTTGTACGCGTTTGCAATTTGCGGTAGTAAATCGAGCATTCCCGGCCTGCCGTACTTACTATGCTTTGGAAAATACGTGCCCGCATAAAACGGTTTTTTGTCAGGTGTTAAAAATACCGTCAGCGGCCAACCACCTTGCCCCGTCATCATCTGGCATACTCGCATGTAAAGCGAATCAATATCCGGTCTCTCTTCACGGTCGACTTTTATAGAAACAAAGTTTTTATTTAGCAGATTAGCGACCTCTTCGTCTTCAAACGATTCTCTTTCCATTACGTGGCACCAATGACATGTACTATATCCAATACTTAAAAAAATAGGTTTATTTTCCCTTTTTGCCCTTTCGAATGCTTCGGGTTCCCACTCATACCACTCTACAGGATTGTAAGCATGTTGTAATAAGTATGGGGATTTCGAATTGATTAGGCGATTAGGCTTACGGTTGTCGTTCATCATTTCAGCCCCTTTCTACTTGATAGGTTTATTTTAAACCATTTATATCCATTTACAAACATTCTAATGGAACAAACGGTTATGCGCGACGTCATTTGTGTCACATTCGCCTAGATTGAATACAATGTATCGAGGATTATCGAAAGGGTGAATGAACTTGAATTATCAAAAAGCGTTAGAACAAATTATTCATGGACTTAATCTTGATTTAGCATGGGAATATGCAGCTGGGATTCAATATGCCCAACATACCAGCAAGCTTAAAGGGACTGTTTTTTATTCAATTGCTGAAGAATTAGAAGAACATTCAAAAGACGAAATTGGTCATGCTCACGTTTTAACTGAGCTGATTCAGTATCTTGGAGGTATTCCAACCACACAAGTAGCCTCGGTATCTACACCTATGGATCATAAAGAAATGCTACGTCAAGTCTTACAGGGGAAATACGATGCCATCAGCCGCTATTTGCAACGAATCTACCAATTTGAAGCGCTTGGGATGTATGACTCAGCACAAAAAATCAGGGATATTGTTGTTACTGAACAAAAACACGCCAAAGACCTCGAAATTGCCTTAGGTATTGAGAAAACGTTGGTTCAGCCTATTAAGTTGTCAATTGACTAATTTTACAGAACAGTCCCGTTCATTGGACAGCTTTAATCTAATTCATTTTTTAATAAATACTTATTTAGTTTAAAAAAATCATTTCATGTGATTAGAAAGGGTGAACGCTTTGTTCTTTTATCATCCGTATAGATATGTTAACCATCCTAATTTTTACGGTATCATTCAAAATGACCAAAATGTCTATCTTGAAAGAAATAACGGGGGAAAATGTCAACAAATTTTCAATGCTATACTCGACGCTATAAAAGGCGAAGCTGCGGCCATCGATTTTTACCCTCGACTTGTGCAGTTGGCACCAAATAAAAAGCATCGAGAAGACATTCTACATGCATTAGAAGATGAAAAAATCCATTTAAAAGAATTCACGAAACTTTACACGGACCTTACAGGAAAGAAGCCAATATATCAGGTAAAAAAAACCACTTTTCAATCCTATGAGGAAGGTTTAAGAAAAGCTTATGAAGACGAGCTGGAGGCTTATGAGGATTATCGAGATAGTTATTTATTAACTCAGAATCCACCTGTACGAGATGTATTTTTAAGAGCTTTTACCGATGAAATTGAACACGCCACCCGTTTTGGATTTTTAATATTGGGGCTATATTAGTCTTTTGATTCAATTTACGTATAGATGTCTATATAATAGTCGTCATTGATGATATGACGGCTTTTCTTTGTGAATTTTTCGTTCAGCTTCTTTATCTAATAAATTCCTTGTAAAAAAAACTCCGGTTCAATTCCCACCCCTTCCCAATATATTGTCTCCAATTAAAGTACATACTAACAATCGAACTTCTTATTCCAAAGCTTTTTTACCCATGTTCGATTTAGACCTGCATGTACGTTCGGCAGTTTAGATTACAGTCAAAAATAAGGATGGTGTTTTTTCGTTGCAATTGTCACCTAGAATATATCATAACTTTGTTCGTCAGAAATGGTTTAAAAAAATATATATTGAAAACATGGTTCGTAAGCATTTTGATTTGAAAGATAAAAAAGTACTGGATTTTGGTGCCGGTACAGGAGCAAATTGTTCCTTGTCTGAGCCGGATTACTACTATGGAATAGATCCCGATGAACGACGAGTTGTTTATGCAAGGCGACTATATCCTGAATATCGGTTTGATGTATTTTCAGGTAACAAAATACCCGCTGACAATAACAGCTTTGATGTTATTTTAATTATTGCCGTTTTACACCATATACCGCCTGACATCATTCCAGCTTATGTAAAAGAATTTAAAAGAATTTTAAAGCAAGATGGAAAAATTGTAGCAATTGAGCCTTGCTTATTTGACAATTGTTTTGTTAGCAATTGGTTTATGAAGAAATATGACAAAGGAGAATATATCCAAAAAGAAGCGGATTATTTAAATTACTTTACTGCTGAAAATTTTCAATGTAAAGTTCTGAAAAAATTTAAAAAATGTTTTCTTTATAACGAATTGTATTTTACCGCTTCGCATTAGTTTACTATTTCATTTCACAAAATATGAGGAGGAACAAAGGTTGTCCTCCTTTTGATTTGCACTTCAGACTGCGCTCCAGTATTTACCTCTAATTCTCCATCCTATTTTCTTCTATAATTTTGTTATAGGAGGAGATGGAAAAAGGATGATTATACTATCTATAATTTCGATTGCTATTATATTATTTTGGTATCGCGCCAATAAAAATACCCATCAAGTTATGTTAAATCAAATTCGTTTAAGTGATTCAGAGGGCAATGGCAGACCATCTACCGAGTTAAATGTCCTTCAAGTCTCAGATATGCACCTTGAAAGAATTTCGATTACACCTGAAGAACTATACAACAAGCTAAAAAATGAAAGGATTGACTTAATCGCTCTTACTGGCGATTATTTAGATAAAAAAAGAAGTATTCCTAAGCTTGTTCCCTATTTAAAGGTTTTCAATCAATTAAATGCTAAGTACGGAATTTACGTCGTTTTTGGAAATCACGACTACAAGCTAAAAAAGAACGATTTTACGACCCTTTTTAAAACATTTGAGAATTACGGATGTAAAGTATTGCAAAATCACAATGAAACGATTTTCGTGAAAGGAAAACAAGTCAATATTATTGGTATTGACGATCACTATTCGAATAGAAGTGACATTAAAAAATCATTTGTAGGGGTTAAAAAAGGATTCGACCTAGTATTAACTCACGACCCAAGCATCATTTTACAAATGAAAGATATACACTTTGACTATCTCCTATCCGGCCACTTCCATGGCGGGCAAATTCATTGGCCTAAGCCGTTCCATCTTGCTCATATGTCAAAGGAAATGATGGACATGAATATGATTAAAGGACTGCATTATTATCACGGAAAACCTTTTTATATCAGTGAAGGTTTAGGCCAAACATCTCTTAATATTCGGATAGGCAGCCGTCCTGAAATTACTCTACATCAAATTCTTCTTGATATAGAACTACAAGAAGTTGAAAAGACTCTAACAGCTATCTAACTGTTAGAGTCTTTATATGTATTAATAAAATGAAGTACTGTAATAGAGGGTGTAGGTTTTAATAATTTAAAGGGGTGAGGGACAGTCCCCTTGTCCTTTAAAACTTTAACAGAACGCGGGACTGTCCCTCACTACTTTAGCGAGTAAAAAAACCAATTGCCAGATAGAGATTGGTTAAGATACTTTAGAGATGGTGGATTGATCATCAGCTTTGACGTGTTGAAAGATGTTCCAGGCAAATAGGATAATGCTGATGGTTGTTAATGTGGCGCCGAATGGGATTAGGATATGTAAGGCTTCGTTACCATACATGAGGAAGCCAAGTCCAAACATCATAAGAGGCAATCCGATATTATGAAGCCAAAAATGAATACGCGCTAAAACTGTGGAGCCCGCTTTTGGAAAAAGCACATAATAAATACCAGCTAGCCCCATTGTTGCCCACCCAAGTAGATTAATGTGGGTATGAACGGGACGTAATTGGAATGTTTCAGACATGGACATGTACATCCCCATCAAAATACCAATCACTAAATAAAATGTCGCAATTTTAATAAGTTTAACACCAATCACTTTCTTATCCCCCCTTTTTCCTTTTTAATAGTACGCTTTCAATATACCATTTATGATAAAAATTTACTATATTTACATTATTTTATAGTAAAAAAGATGCAATTCTATGTGTTAGGGGACAGTCCCGCACTGCTTTAAAGCAGTGCGGGACTGTCCCCTAATCATTGTCCCCTAATCATTGTCCCCTAATCATTGTCCCCTAATCACTTCAACTCTTCTAACAACCGTTGAAGGATTTGGGCATGGCGTTGTTCATCGAAAGCGGCCTGGGTGAAGCGGCGTTTGATTCTTAGGTCATTCGTTCGTGAGGCGATGGAGAAATAAAATGGAGCTGTTTCGGTTTCGTCGCGAATCGATTCTCTTAACCCTTGCCGATACGAATTAGGAAATTGCTGGTTAAAAATATTCAGTTTCGGATACTTTCCAGATAATTGATAAAAGCTTTTTGTAAATTGATAAAAGTGACGAATTTCATCTTGACGAATACCCAATATTTCTTCTTTTGCCTTTTCAATAGGTGCTAGTTGAGCCAGTCTTGTATAATATTGGATTGCAGTATATTCATCATTAATCGCTTTCTGAATATCCCGCTTTTCCCGTTTGGAAACTTTCCCAATTTTATCATCATCTTGTTGAGCTTCTTGCTCTCGTTTCTGTTGATTCGCTAAAGAATGGGGTGGAACCATTGGCAATTGAAACGGTGGACTTTGAACGTATGGCGTATAATAATAACGCATCCTGACACACCCTTTCTTTCATTCAAATGGGCCATTTTCCTTCTATTAATATGTATGTGAAAAAGAGCTATGCATTCCCTATAAAATGCTCCCTTTCATTCGTTTAAAATCCATTGTGCGGCTTCCAATAAGCTACCACACGTATAATCTGCCAGATGAATAGCGGAATCATCTTGACGAGTAGATATCCATACCGTTTTCGTCCCCGCTTCCCTTCCTGCTAATAAATCGACATCGCGGTCGCCCACCATGTAGCTTTGAGATAAGTCAATGTTATATTTTTGTGCTAAATCTCGAATCATTTTCCCAGAAGGCTTCCGACACGCACACCCTTCATTAGGTCGATGAATACAGCAGGCGATCTCAACAATCTTTCCTCCTTCTATTTCTATATCGTAAATAAGTTTTTCATGGATTTTATCCAACAGTTGTTTCGTCATATACCCAAGTCCAACGCCACCTTGATTCGTGACAATAAACAATTGAAAACCAGCTTCTGTTAGCATTCGCATTGCTTTTTGTACACCTGGTAATAAATACAAATCTTGTGGTGTATTCACGTACTTTACCCGTTTTGTCAACACCTCATTGATTACCCCGTCACGATCTAAAAACACCCCGCGATTCATCAACGTTTCCCCCTTTTTATAAAAGTTTTTCCAAATCACACGAAACGTTTTTACCTTGCAAATGCTCTTCTTAAATAATCCAATAAAATGTGGCGATGACTGTTCCCTATTACGTTGCTTTTTTCGCTTTCGCTGTTGTTTTTCTTCTGGTTCGTTTTGGCTTTGCTTCTGGTTTCGTTCGGTCGATTGAGGCTTGTAAGGCAGCCATTAAGTCCGTTATTGGTTGTTCTTTTCTCTCGGCAGTAGGGGCAACTACTTCCATTCCTGTCTTTTTATTCTCAATGAGTTGCAACAATTGTTCTCGATATTCATCCACATATTTTGTCGGTTCAAATGGGTTCGTCAGTTGTTCGATTAATAATTTTGCCATATCTACCTCTTTCTTTGTTAGCTCCAAACTTTCTGGGACATTCGGTACATCATTTGCAGAACGAATTTCATCAGGGTAATGAATCGTCTCCATTAATAACGTTTTCTCATAAGGACGAATAACGGCTAATTTTTCTTTTGAACGAAGAATAATTTTTCCAATCCCTACCTTCCCTGAATCCTTTAAAGCTTGATGAAGTAACGTATACGCTTTTTTTCCACCTTCGTTTGGAGAAAGAAAATACGTTTTATCAAAATAGATCGGATCAATTTCGTTAATTTCGATAAACTCAACAATTTCGACCGCTTGATCTTCTAAAGCTTTTTTCAATGGTTGTAAATCTTCGTCTGTCACGATGACATACTTCCCCTTTACAACTTCATACCCTTTTACAATTTCGTCATTACCGACTTCCCGATCACAAACGGGACATGTTTTAACATATTTGATTGGACTGTGACATTCCTCGTGCAATGAACGAAACGATATATCTTTATCATCGGTCGCTGTATGAAGCTTAACCGGAATACTAACTAATCCGAATTGAATACTTCCTTTCCAAATCGTATGCATATTCTCGCCTCACTTTTTATTATTTAGTGTGAGAAATGAATCTCTCGTTCATACGAATCGTTTCATGGTAAATCGTGCACGTTATAGGTAGAAATTGAAAGCGGGGCGATGAAGTTGTTAAAACCGATGCTACCAACGTTAGTTACTGAACCACCACTTACAGATGACTGGCTATACGAAGTAAAATATGATGGGTTTCGGGGTTTACTTTTTTGGTCACACGAAAAAATAGAGCTGTTAAGTAGAAACGGAAAAGCGTTACTTCCCTTATTTCCAGAAATAGCGGAGTGGTTGGAAACATTTTCAACGAAAGCAGCACCATTTTTCCCTCTCGTCTTCGACGGAGAGATAACGATTTTAGACAATGATATGAAAGGAAGTTTTGAGGCGATTCAGCAACGAGGACGTTTGCGCTCACCTGACCGTATCACCCATCTTGCCAATGGTCGACCTGCGCATTATTTAGTGTTTGACCTATTAAAAGTAAATGGTGAATGGATCACGAATCAAACGTTTCTTCATCGAAAGGATAAGTTAAGACAATTATTTACAGAACTTGGATGGCCGATAGACGTTTCCCGCGTCCATAACAGTCGTGTTCAATATATTCCATTTTCCCCTTCATTTTCAGCGATTTGGGATCGTGTTGATTTATTTCAAGGAGAAGGAATTGTTGCGAAAAAGAAATCTAGTTCATGGGAAGCTGGAAAAAGGTCATCGAATTGGAAAAAAATAAAGCGGAAAGTAATAGGTACATGCTTTATTACTGCATTTGACGAGACAAATGATTATTATACAGTTGCCGTATTTGCCGAAAACCATCACATTGAGACGATCGGGCAAGTGAAACATGGTTTTTCTAAACATGACGAGCAAACACTAAAAGAAGTGATTCGATTAAACGGGAATAAGCAACATAACTTATGGACGATTCATCCGAGCATTTGTATCGATATTTCCTATTTAGAGCAGTCAAAACAGCAATTGCGTGAACCATCTTTTGAACGTTTTCGGCTTGATTTTCCTGTTCATCAATGTACGATAACTTCTTTTCGCTTACAACAACTTCATTTACCAGACGATGTGAATATTACTCATCCCGAAAAAGTCATTTGGCCTCTAGATGGTCGCACAAAATTAGATTACTTGCACTATTTACGTGAGATGGCTCCATTTATGCTCCCTTTTTTACACAATCGTCCATTAACGGTTGTTCGTTATCCAGATGGTGTGGACGAGGAATCTTTTTTTCAAAAAAATTGTCCATCTTACGCTCCAAGTTTCATTCAAACCGTGGAACACGACGGCCAACAAATGATGGTATGTCAAGGATTAAAGGAACTCATTTGGCTTGGGAATCAAGTAGCTATCGAATTTCATACACCGTTTCACCATTTATCAAACGAATATGTGAGTGAAATTGTTCTTGATTTAGATCCACCGTCTGAACAAGCATTTCCACTTGCCATTCACGCTGCGTTATTGCTAAAGGAAAAACTAGATGAATTTGGATTAATTTCGTTTGTGAAATATTCCGGCAAAAAAGGATTACAAATTTACGTCCCTCTTCCACTTCATACGTATCGGTGGGGTGATACCGCACCATTTTTAAAAACCTTAGCGGAATGGCTTGTATCACAACATCCCGATTGGTTTACGACGGAACGTATGAAAGAGCGGCGTGGTGACCGGTTATACGTAGACTACGTACAACATCATCGAAAAAAGACGATCATTTCTCCTTATTCCGTTAGAGGGACGTCAAAAGGTCGAGTCGCTGCTCCTTTATTTTGGGAAGAATTGAAGGAATCCTTTCAACCAGATCAATTTACAATGGACTTTGTTCGTGAAAGAGTCAAAAAAATCGGCTGTCCGTTTCAGCAATTCGATACAAGCCGAAACAAACAGCCGTTTGAACCTATTCGGCAATTTTTTACTAATGGTCTATCATAAAAATTAATTACTTTTGAAATACCATCTCCTCAACGACTTTTTGACAATGTGCTTGCAGTTGTTCATATTCTTGTTCTTCGTTCAGTTGTTCTCTTTTTACTACTTGGAATGAATTTACTTGATTAAGGTCGATTACTAATCGCTTAATATACGTAGCATTTCCGATTAAATCGATTGCTCGTTGATCCCTATGGACCACACAACGGACCTTACCGCCATTATTGTATACGTCTATTGGTTGATCCCAATTGTTAATACCTTCAAGACAAGTGACTAAACTGGAAGCAGACATTGCCGTTCCACAAGCATTCGTAAAACCTACACCACGTTCAAACGTGCGAACATATATTTGTTGTACTCCAAGCGGTTTTACAAAGCTGACATTGACCCCGTCTGGAAACCAATCGTTTGGTCCGTTAACGTATTCCGCTAGTTCTTTTTGTACATTCGATTGAATGATTTCTGAATCGACAATACTAATTAAATGAGGATTCGGTACAGCTACCGCCGTAAACGTCAACCGTTCTGATAATTCTGGGATTCGTTCATTTCTACAAGTCGGTTTATCAAAATTCATCGGAAGTTGAGACACATCAAATAAAATCGGGGAAATTTCAACTTGATAGGTTGGTAATTGACCAAAAATCGGTTCTGCTTTTTTCACTCGTAGATCAGCTTTCATCGTTTCGACGACAAATTCGTCTTCCCCAAATTTTTCTGCTACATAGCGAGCAACACAGCGAAGACCGTTCCCACACATCGATGCTTCCGATCCATCGGCATTGAAAATACGCATTTTTGCTAACCCAGTATGACTCGGTTGTACGAATAAAATCCCGTCTGCTCCTATGCCATTTTGCCGATCACATAACGTTTGGGCGAGCTGTTGGCGTTCCTCATCCGTCCAAGTCGCCAAATGTTCAAGCTCGTCAATTAATAGAAAATCATTTCCTGATCCATGACAATGAATGATTTCTCGTTGCATATCGTTCCTCCTGCTAATTAACGTTTCATTTTTCCCTTAGAATGACACAAGAAAAGAGGAAATTCAACTGTTTTTCGTTGCAGCCGTCTATTTTTTACACCGTATGGATATTGGTTTGAAACAGGCCAACTTGGTTGAGCAATTTTTTCAACCCGAAACCAAACTATTATTTCCTTCCATTCTCCAATAATATATCAACAACTACAAGTATCGTCTATATTTTTCCATCCGTATGATAGCCCTTTTTTCTTTATAAAAAAGGGCTTTGTTCTATTTCATTTTTGATTTTTAGCAAGTTGTTCACACGGCGGCGCCTCCAGCGGGAACAAGAAGCCGCAAGACCCATACTTGAGCGTAGCGAGGAAAGCGGCTTGCACCTTGCCCGCGGAAAGCGTCCGCCACAAGCGTAATGTATACATATCAACAGTATCGTTTAACAGACAACCATGCCAATAAAAATTGGCACATCGATGAATAAAATAACAGCAAAAGTTATCCACAGTTATTTCAGGGTAGAGCTAGTAAAAAAAGGAGTTAACACGTAACGTTAACTCCTTTTTTCATTATAGTTGTACAGAATGTAGCACAAAATTGATAAAGAATAACCCAGCAATCACATACAAAGGGAACGACACATCTTTACCTTTCCCACTCGCCACTTTTAAAATTGGATATAAAATGAATCCGATCGCAATTCCATCGGCGATACTAGATGTAAATGGAATCATTGCGATAATAAAAATGGCTGGGAAGGCTTCCGTGAGATCCTTCAGCTCCAAATTCCGGACGTTTTGAATCATTAACCCACCAATAATCATTAAAATGGGAGCAATGGCGTTATCCGGAATATATTTCATGTATGGAATAAAGAAGATGGAGCTTAAAAACAGTATCCCTGTTGTCACAGCTGTTAGGCCGGTACGTCCACCGCTAGCCATAGCAGCTGCACTTTCCACACTCGAAACGGTCGGACTCGTTCCGAATACCCCTGAAAGCATCGCAGAAATAGCATTTGCTTGGTATGCTTTTTTAAATTTCTCCGGTTGACGCAAAATCGTCACATGTCCATGAACAAGACCAATATTTTCAAAAACTATAACCATCGTGATGGAGAAGACCGCTACCCAAAAAGGTAACTCCATCCACGACGCAAAGGACATGTTAGCAAATACTTCTTGATAATCACTAAAACGAAATTTTGATGAAGATGCCTGTTTCGGTAATAAATCTAGCCACCAAGCAAGCAAGGTTCCAAATAAAATGCTCCAAAGAAAGTTACCCGGAACGTTTCGTAAAAATAAAATCATCGCTACAAAAAAGGAAATCACTGTAGCCATAACAATCGGTTCATTTAATTGGCCTAGTGCGATAATAGAATTGTCTCCCCGTTCGACGATGCCGCCTTTTTCTAATCCAATTAACATTAAAAACAACCCTAATCCAACGGTAATGGCTTCTTTTAATGTAGCTGGGATGGCATCACTTAACAGTTGAGACAAGCGTGTAAACGCTGTTACGACAAATAATGCACCCGAAATAAACACTACGGCTAATGCTTCTTGCCATGATAGACCCATTGATTGTACAAGAGTGTACGTAAACATAGCGTTAATGCCCATTCCAGGGACGAGAATTATTGGCGTATTTGCCCAAACCCCCATCAATAGGCAAGAAATGAAGCAGGTCAATATTGTTGCCAAAACGGCACCTTCAAGCGGTATACCCGCTTCAGACAAAATGAACGAATTAACTGCAATAATATACACCGTAGTCATAAAACCAATGACACCAGCGATGATTTCTTTACGAAGCGTCGAACCGTGTGCGTCGAGCTGAAACCAACCTCCTATTCGTGATTGTTTCATCTTCCATCCTCAAATTTTTAAGTCCCTCTCCCTACCCACTTTACCTTTTCAAGAAGGCAAGCCACAGTTTAGGATTTTATCAAATTTTGTCGAAAATGCAATCCTTATGGAAAGTGTCAATGAAGTAAAAAAATTATGTAAAAGAAAACAATCTCCCTCTGAATTGATACCATACACAGTAAAAAAACACCTTCCGCCTTTGTTCGGACAGAAGGTGTACATTCATTATGCGAGTTCCCGATAAAGGTTGGCCATTTCGATTGCGTTAACGGCTGCTTCCCAACCTTTGTTCCCTGCTTTCGTCCCAGCACGTTCAATCGCCTGTTCAATCGTATCAGTGGTTAAGACACCGAAGATGACTGGAACTCCAGATTGTAGTGCCACATTGGCTACACCCTTAGCGACTTCGTTAGAGACGTAATCAAAATGCGGAGTGGCCCCGCGGATGACGGTCCCTAATGTAATCACGGCATCGTATTTTTGGGACTCTGCCAATTTTTTTGCCGCCAAAGGAATCTCAAAGGCACCTGGCACCCATACGATGGTTACATCCTCTTTATTCACCCCATGGCGCTTTAGCGCATCTTCTGCTCCGCTTAATAATTTACTCGTAATAAATTCATTGAAACGTGAAACTACAATAGCAACTTTAACTCCTGTACCGACTAAATGACCTTCCAATACTCGTTTCATCTCATTATCCTCCTTAAAATTTTAATAAATGGCCTAATTTTTCATATTTTGTGCGTAAGTATCGCTCGTTAGCTTCTTTCGATGGCATTTGAATTGGAACACGTTCTACAACTTCTAATCCGTATCCTTTGAGTCCTGCGATTTTTCGTGGGTTATTGGTTAACAGTCGCATCTTACGTATGCCAATGTCACGCAAAATTTGAGCCCCGATTCCGTAATCGCGAAGGTCCGCTCCAAATCCAAGTTTATGATTGGCTTCAACCGTATCCAATCCTTCTTCTTGGAGCTTATATGCCTTTAATTTATTGATGAGTCCGATTCCACGTCCTTCTTGACGCATGTACAGTAAAACACCTTTTCCTTCTTCTTCAATTTGACTTAAAGCAGCAGCAAGTTGCGGGCCACAATCGCAACGATGCGAGCCAAACACGTCGCCCGTTAAGCATTCCGAATGAACTCGGACTAAGACAGGCTCATCTCCTGAAATCTCCCCTTTTACTAGCGCTACATGCTCTTTACCGTCAATGTCATTTGTATACCCAAACACGCGAAATGTACCAAAATCCGTTGGCAATTGAATTTCCACTTCCCGATGAACAAGCTTTTCTTTTATCCGACGGTAAGCAATTAAATCTTGAATGGTAATCATCTTCATGTTCCATTTTCGAGCCATCTCTTGTAATTCTGGTACCCTTGCCATCGTCCCGTCATCTTTCATAATTTCACAAATGACTCCAGCAGGTTTTGCTCCACATAATTTTGCTAAATCGACGGCTGCTTCTGTATGACCGGCTCGTCGTAACACCCCGCCTTCTTTCGCCACCAGCGGAAAAATGTGACCTGGCCGTTTAAAATCGTCAGGCTTAGCCCCCTCTTCAAGCATCGCTAACACGGTTGTTGAACGCTCAAATGCACTAATCCCCGTATGGGTAGATTTATGATCAATACTTACTGTAAAGGCGGTTCCATGCGTATCAGTATTAACGGTAGTCATCGGCTGAAGATCAAGCTTATCGGCTAACTGTTCCGTAATCGGTACACAAATGAGCCCCCTACCTTCTTTTGCCATAAAATTAATGACTTCGGGAGTCGCTTTTTCTGCTAATGCGACAAAGTCACCTTCATTTTCGCGGTCTTCATCGTCCACCACGATAACCACTTTTCCTTGCTTTAAATCTTCTAACGCTTCTTCGATTGAATGAAACATTCCGGATCACCTCATGATAAAAATCCGTTTTTTTGAAGAAATTCCATAGTAATTGTCTCTTTTTTTGTAACCGAACGTTGTAGCATATGTTGAACATATTTAGCTAACATATCTCCTTCAATATTGACTATGTCGCCGACACTTTTTTTCGCTAAAACAGTCATTTCTTGCGTATGTGGAATTAACGACACAGTTATTTCTCCATTTTTCACGTCAAAAATCGTTAACGATGTACCATCAATGGCCACCGATCCTTTTTCCATCATCAACGGTTGTAAAGAAGAAGGGATGTCGATCGTTACGTAAAGTGCATTATCAACGGCTTTCTTTCTTTTAATCGTTCCGGTCGCATCGACATGTCCTGAAACAAAGTGCCCACCAAATCGTCCTTGGGCATGCATTGCTCGCTCTAAATTCACTGGTGAACCTTTTTTTAACCATTTAAGCGACGTGTGGTGAAACGTCTCAGGCATTACATCCACATCGAACGTTGATTGGGTAAAAGAAGTAACGGTTAAACAAACACCATTAACGGCAATCGAATCGCCTATATGAACATCAGACAATACAACGGAAGCTTCAATGGTTAGTTTTAACGATTGTTGGCCTTGCTGAACCGCTAAAACTGTTCCAATTTCTTCTATAATCCCTGTGAACAAGCTGTCACCCACCTTTCGTTCAAATCGATTGACAATTAGTAAGTAAGGAATAGAAATGGAAGGAAATGCATCGAATGGGTTTTACAATTGGGGCACATTTGGGAGAAACCGTCGCGCAAATTGATGGATTATCTTAATGATAAAGTGGATCGACTTTTTAAAATTAATAAAATGCATAAAAATAAACAACAGTTCCTTTCCTCTTCTTCCACCATTTGGACTCTTTATTCGAGAAGAATAGATACGATGACACTTTTTCATCAAATTCGCACCTCCTTTCGAAAAAAATCACCCCTTTTTCAGCAAGGGGCGATAAGAAGGCACGACGAAATAAGCGTCTTATGAACCCTTTTTCAAACGGCTGTCACATCACAACTGTTGACAGTGGTATTTCATGTAGTAGGTCAAAGATCTATTTAGACGCTTCCTTTTCCTTCTCCCATCCAGACTATTACTGTCGGCTTTGGAATTTCACCAAATCCACCGTTTTCTTTGTTAAAGAAAACGGGTCACGGGCTAAGAGGAATGACCTCATCACCGCCGGTCGGGAATTTCACCCTGCCCCGAAGGAAAACCTATTCGATTTAATGCTATCGTACCATAATTATTAAAAAATTGCATCTTTTAACGAACTTCAAATGAAAAAGTTTGTTATTTAATGATTCTAAAAATAAACGGAATACGATATTCCTCTCCTTCAAACGCCTTAACGGCGGCCACAATGGTAAACACGATGGCTAAAATTCCAAGGATCCCTAATAAAAGTCCCCCTATCAGAACTAATACAAGGATACAAGAGACGAGACCGTACACGGAATAGCTAATAAAAAAGTTGAAATATTCTTTTCCATGATAGTCAACGAACGGAGAATCGTCTTTTTTGATGAGCCAAATCACAAGCGGACCGATAAAGGCAGTAACAAAACTAATTAAATAAATGGCCGCTGCAAAGATTCTTTCATCTTTTGAAGGCATGATAATCATCCTCTCTTTATTCGATTTCTCATTTATTCTACGTTACATCCTACCCGATTGTTTCACCCATTGAAAAAGTACGTCTTCCTTTTCGTTTGATTTCATATGACTATATATAGCTAAGACAAATCTTTTTCACGGATTGAACGCCAAACGGCTGTTTATTTTTCTTTCTTTTCCACCCGTAATTGGAGGAATTGTTGATGAATTCTATGGCTATATGGAAATATGACTTTTCCAAGTCTATTCATAGAAACAGTAGCGGCATCACTTTACAGTTATATAGCAATTGTATTGATGGTTCGTTGGATGAAAAAACTATCCTTGAAATGGTTTACCGGGCACGTGTTGTGAGTAGGAGCGATCATTAGGATGTTTTATTAAATATTTAAAAATTTTTATATTCAAATCTCTTACTTTTCAAATACTTCAAAGAATATAATAAGTTCATCTATGTGCAAAGGTGGAGAAAAAATGACAAAACGGTTACTGAAACAAGCGAAAATCATTCGGGTCACCTCACCAATGATGGAAAAAGGAGATGTTCTCGTTCAAGATGGAAAAATTCGCGCTATAGCTCCATCAATTGAACCAACGAGCGATATGGAAATTATTCTTTGTCAAGGCTATTATTTACTACCAGGGTTTATCGACGTTCATACACATCTTGGGTTGTATGATGAAGGTACAGGTTGGGCAGGAAACGATGCCAATGAAACAAATGAACCTTTAACTCCACATATCCGTGCGTTGGACGGAGTATATCCTCTTGATCCCGGATTTCAAGATGCCATTCGTCACGGGATTACGACAGTCCATGTGATGCCTGGAAGTGCTAATGTAATCGGCGGAACGACTTCTGTCATCAAGACATTTGGAAAAAGTGTCGATCAAATGGTTATCAAACGGACAGCAGGGTTAAAAATTGCCTTAGGGGAAAATCCGAAGCGTATACATAGTAACGGAAACAAAGATTCCATTACCCGAATGGGTATTATGGGGATGTTAAGAGAAGCCTTTTATCATGCAAAAGTTTCTAAGGCAATGGATGATATACGAGTGATTCCCCTTTTACTTGCGCTACGGAAAGAAATTCCCGTCCGAATACACGCCCACCGTGCCGATGATATTTTATCAGCTCTACGATTGGCTGATGAATTTGATTTAGATATACGGATTGAACATTGTACAGAAGGTCATTTAATCGCAGACAAGCTACTAGGTCGAGGGTTACAAGTTAGTGTAGGTCCTACCTTATCAAGACGCTCGAAAGTGGAATTAAAAAATAAAAGCTGGTCAACTTATCGTATTTTAACCGAACATGGAATATCTGTCTCCATCACAACCGATCATCCGTACACGCCTATCCAATATTTAAACGTTTGTGCAGCATTGGCCGTTCGAGAAGGTTTATCTGCTCAAAAAGCAGTAGAAGGAATTACGATAAACCCTGCCCGAAATTTACAGCTGGACAACCGAATTGGAAGTATCGAAGTTGGAAAAGATGCCGACTTAGTCCTATGGAGCGAATTTCCTTTCCATTTCATGGCTAAACCAGTATTAACGATGGTGGATGGATACATCGCCTATATTCAACGAGAGAAGCTAACAATCCAGCCAAAACAATAAAATCGAATTTCATAAAAAATTAACATTTTCCCTATTCCCCTTTTTATGATTTTTTTGTATGATACAGAAGAAACGATGATGAACCAATTTCATATGGTAATTGAGGGAAGGCAAATGGTGCGCCACCAGTTTTCGAACTGGTTCTAGTGGGTTCGATTCCCACCCCGAAATTTTTTATGCAACTTTAAAAAATTTCGAGGGTGGGCCCACTTGGACCGCCCTCTAGTGGAGGGATGATTTTGCTTAAAAAAAGAGACTTAACTGATTGTCATGTGCTGTACGAGCTGATGACGCATCCGGAGGTCTTCCCTTTCGTGCGTCAAAAAGCATACTCATACGAAGAATTTCTTTTCATTACAAAGCAAAACATTGAAGCTGAAGAACGCGGAGAACTAATTTCGCGAACGATTTTGGATGAGTGGGGTAATCCAATCGGTACAATAAATTTGTTTGATATTGAAAACGGAGCGGGCTTTTTAGGTACTTGGCTAGGAAAGCCGTTTCACGGAAAAGGCTATAACCGCCGAGCAAAAGAAGCATTCTTTCAGGAATTGTTTTACGAATTAAACATCCACACGGTTTTTATGCGTATTCGAAAAGAAAATATCCGCTCACGAAAAGCTGCCGAAAAACTTCCATACGTCATTTTAGCTAACGAAACGCGACCTCTCTTATACCAACAAGTAAATCAATCTTCCCATAGTTATGATTTATTTGAAGTTCCAAAAGATTTATTTCAACTATATGATCGTCGTCAATATCATTCCCTTGACGATAATCAAACAGCTTTGGAAGCATGAAAAACGAGTCATTCAGTTGACTCGTTTTTCGCTTGTCGTCCTTCATTTACATATTGAGCATAAAGTTGTCGTAGAATCGGAGTTTTGTATAATTCAATTTTTCGGAAATCTTGAGGATGGTTCCTTACTCCAGCTTCCTTTAATTGTTGCACAAACCATCCTTTTGAGTACTTAAACGCCATATTCTTCCTCCTTCACTAGGCTTGTCCCTTCCATCCTATGAAGAAAGGAAGCAAAATATGATATGTAAAAAAGAAAATCGTATGGTATAATATTTCACATTCGTTGGAAGAAGATGGAGTGAGCAGCATGATGGTTCAAACGTATACGAAAGGTCAAAAATTAAAGCAATTTTTTCTAATATTATTACCAATATTAATTACTCAATTATCGATGTATGCGATGAATTTTTTTGATACGATAATGGCTGGAAATTATTCATCCACCGATTTAGCAGGTGTAGCCATCGGCAGTTCGATTTGGGTCCCTATTTTTACAGGGTTAAGTGGTATTCTTTTATCTATTACCCCTATTGTCTCCCAATTAATAGGAGCAGGGGAAAAAAAGGACGTTTCGTTTTCTGTCATACAAGGAATCTATGTTTCTACTGTGATGGCTTTCATCGTAATCGGTATCGGTTCGATTTTTTTAGACCCGTTTTTAAACATGATGCAGTTAGATGATAAAGTGCAACAAATTGCCCATGATTATTTAGTGGCGCTATCTTTCGGAATCTTTCCTTTGTTTATGTATCAAGTCTGTCGATCGTTTATTGACGCTCTTGGAATGACCCGAACGACGATGATCATCACACTTCTTTCCTTACCGGTTAATGTTGCCTTAAATTACGTGTTTATTTATGGGGCACTATTTGTTCCTCCATTTGGAGGAGTAGGTGCCGGATATGCTTCGGCCATTACTTACTGGTTCATCTTATTTGTAGCCATTTGGATTATCGACCAACGTGTTCCTTTCCAACAATTTCGAATTTGGCGACAAGTTCAGCCAGTTGATTTACGAAAATGGAAAGAAATATTGATAATTGGTGTGCCCATCGGTTTATCGATTTTTTTCGAAACGAGTATTTTTTCAGCAGTCACCTTATTAATGAGTCCATTTGGGACAGTTACCGTGGCCTCTCACCAAGCAGCATTAAATTTTGCTTCGATGCTATATATGGTTCCATTAAGCATCTCAATAGCCTTAACGATTGTTGTTGGATTTGAAGTGGGAGCAAGAAGGTTTAAAGATGCCTCAACTTATAGCTTTTTAGGAATTAGCATTGCGGTCGGACTCTCATTTTTTTGTGGTTTATTGCTTTTTATATATAAAGATGTGGTAGCTGCGTTATATACGGATGATTCGAACGTCCTTACATTAACGAGCCAGTTTTTACTGTACGCGGTCTTTTTTCAATTATCAGATGCCATTCAAGCTCCCGTCCAAGGAGCGTTACGTGGATATAAAGATGTCAATGTAACTTTTTTAATGGCTTTTATTTCTTATTGGATCATCGGTCTTCCTCTTGGGTATATGTTAGCCAATTTCACTCTCTTAGGTCCTTTCGGGTACTGGCTTGGGTTGATTACTGGCTTAGCTGCTGGTGCTGTTACGTTGTCCTATCGATTATGGTGGGTACAAAAAAAATATCGAAAACAACACTCGATATAAAAACAGGATGGGAAATCCCCATCCTTCTTTATAACAGCATATCGGGTAGTAGGCTTTATTGTTGATGATACACTTTGCCGAGAACATCTTTTCCTCCCGTGACTGGAATAATACTCCCTGTAATAAAACTTGACTTTTCATCACAAAGAAAAGCAATGACACGTGAAATATCCTCGCCGGTCCCTGGCCGTCCTACTGGAGAAGACGAATCTTTATAAGTAATCGCTTCATCGATGCTTTTTTCTTTCCAGTCCCCGATAATGTCACCCGGACAAATCATATTAACGGTAATCCCATTGGGTGCTTCTTCTAAAGCCAGCGTTTTTGTTAAGGAAGCCAGTCCAGTTTTCGCTGCGGCGAAAGCCGAACGATAAATCCACCCAGGTGCGGATTCAACGCGGTCAAAACCGAACGTAATAATTCTTCCCCAACGATTCTCTCTCATTTTTGGAAGTAGCAGTTTCGTTAAATAAAACACACTTGTTAAATTTCCATTTAGTAAATAGAGCCATTCGTCTAACGTATATTGCTCCATCGTTTTTCGTTCCTTAATGTATGGTCCAGCATTATGAATGACAATATCAATGGAAGAGACATGTTGAGAAGCTTCGTGAATCATCTGTTCACATGCTTGTGGATTCGCAACATCTCCTTGAATGGTCCAAACGTTTATTCCATATACCTTTTTTAAGTTGGCTGCTAAATATTCCGCCTCTTGTTCACTTTTCCGATAATTAATAATGAGATCATGACCTACTTCGGCTAGCGTATACGCACTTCTCCTCCCAATTCCTTTTGATCCCCCGGTTATTAATGCCGTTCTCTTTTTCACAATCAATCCTCTCCAATGAACATGTACTTATCATTATAGTAAAAACAGTTGCCGTAAAATGCAAATAACTAATGTGTTATTCAAATGTACGATCGATGATACCATGGTCTTTCACATTCACCTTCGTGTGAACATTTATTTTTGACTTAGCAAACTCTT
The DNA here is from genome assembly GCA_017656295.1 of Bacillus sp. (in: firmicutes). Classification (NCBI taxonomy): domain Bacteria; kingdom Bacillati; phylum Bacillota; class Bacilli; order Caryophanales; family Bacillaceae; genus Bacillus; species Bacillus sp. (in: firmicutes). The sequence continues at coordinate 21,849 of JACDOC010000007.1, forward strand.
TGGGCCAACGATCTTCTACTTTTTTCCAGTGGTTATATGCATACGCTCTCGCATATACCCCTAGTCCTAATGGATCAATTTCTTCCTGCTGCAGTTTTTTAATTAATTCTTCTGTTTGCTTTTCAATTTGTTTTTCAATTAGCTTTATTAATTCCTTCTTATTTTTTATTGGATGATTATCTGATGAAACTTCCTCAATTGATACGTCCATGTTTAAATGTAAATCAAACTGAAGTTGTCCATTAACAGTTTTTACATTATTGTTATAATTCGTATTGAATATGTTCATTGTTACAACTTCTTCTTTCGTCGGAAGTTGAACAACGAAGGGAACAGGCTCATCTACTTGACGTGTTAGTAACAACAATAACGCACTTTCATAAATGTCAATGGATGTTACGTATTTACCATTTTCATCCAATAATGCAATACCTGTAACGCGAATACCATCTTTCACGATTTTTAGCTCAGCTATATATGGCGTGATTCCTTTTTCACTCATTTGTTTTCGAAACGTAGCTGCCGTTGTTTGCGCTGTTGTTTCATTTTTATAAGAACTATTAATTAAGTTATTTAAAAATAATCCAAAGCGGGGTTTGTCAGGGGTTTCAAATCTCATGATTTCATCTAATGGCCCATTGAACATTACTATTTGTGCATTTGCACTACTTTTGGCATCACGATAAATATAATCAATAATATTCATCGGTTCATATTTTTTTAGTATCTCTTTTGAAAAGATAATGATTTGGATTTTACCAGTGACTACGGTTCCATTACTCATCACGTCAAAATATTGTTTAGCTTCCCGTAAAGAATTTGCTTGAACTTCTAACAATTGGCTTTTTTCGGATGCTTCTTTTGAAAACACAGGACTCATTTGATAGATGGTAAATTTTTTATCTTTCCCTTCATCGATACCAAGGACAAGCATCACAGTTGTGTCCTCGATGTACAATACATCTCCACATCCACCCCCAAAAAGAAGGAGAATGAGCAAAGGAAAAGTAAGCAACTTTTTCATAAGCCAATCCCTTTCTTTTTCCATTTATTTTTTACATACATATACATGAGTAGAATAGGAGGAAAAACGAGGATTAACCATATTCCGAAATTTGCCCATTTCTCCCCTAATGATGAGACTGTATCGTACGAAGGATTAAAAATTAACGTTACGATGATTAACAGAACGGCAAATACATACAAAACGTATTGGTGATCTTTCCACCCAATGATTTGAGATATTCCAAGGGTCGTAAAATACAAAAATGGAATCCCGGTGGTTGAAATTTGAAACAAATAGGCTGAGAGAAAGACGATCTCCATCCGTTCTAAAAATTGGAAAGAAATTGGCTTTAATAAACTAAGCGTCGGCCAAATTAAACTGTTTAAATCCTCTAAACTAAAAACAACAAAACAACTAACCGTAATTTGTAAAAAAACTAATAGCGTAATCGTGTTGGCAATAAAAATCCCGAGATAGGCTCGTTCTTTATTTTTCAAAAAAGGATAAAGAATAAAAGCTACCTCAAATCCAAAATAGGAAAACATGGTGGTTTTCACTCCAACAAAAACCTCTTTCCAATTATCCTGGATAACCGGTAATAAGTTAAGCCAAGTCGCATCTTTGAGCGATATTAATAAAATCATTGGCATCCAAAGTGTAAGAAAAAACACTAATTGTGTGTATCTACTAATAATACGTAATCCGTTTCGAGCAATAAATACCCACGGAACAAGAACAAGAAATGCTAACAAAAAATAGAGGGTTTCTGGAAGAACCCAGATGACCATAATACGGATCGTTGCCGTTAAGAGAAGGAAACTTGCAAAAGCAAAATAACAAATCCAAACAATTGAAATCAGCCGGCCAAAATATTTCCCAAAATAACGATTTAGTAAGTCAAAAATCGTATCATTCGGGTGCTGCTTCATTATCGTAATAATAATAAAACTCGCTAAAATAGATATTATCCAACCAAATATAATTGAAATCCATCCGCTCGTGCCAGCGACACTTGCAATTTCCCTTGGAAGTGTTAATACACCAATTCCTATTTGGATACCATTAATGGCAAAAATATATTGTAACAACGTAATATCGTTAAATGTCGTTCGGTTCATATCAACCACCTAACTGTCTCGACGGGCCTTTTCGACTAACTTATTTCCCGTTTTTGGTAATCGTATAATTAAATCTCCCCAATGTTTAAAGCGAGTAGGAGCGAATGGATTTCCATACGGTGTTCCTAAAGACTCTAGTGAAATTACATGCCCAATCAAAATCATAACCCCAAACATCATTCCTACCATCCCAAAAAGAGCGGAAATAATCATAAACGGAAATCGAAGAATTCGTGCTCCTGCCGCAAAGTCTTGATTTGGTAAAATAAACGATGATATCGCCGTAAGCGCTACGATAATGACCATGATATTACTTACAAGCCCAGCTTCAACTGCTGCTTGTCCAATAACAATACCACCAACAATCCCAACCGTTTGTCCGATTGGGGCTGGTAAACGTAACCCTGCTTCTCTTAACGTTTCTAATGTGATTTCCATAATAAACGCTTCAATAATTGGTGAAAACGGAATGGCTTCACGTGATTCTGCCACCGACACATATAAATTAATCGGAATGACTTCATAGTGAAACGATAAGACCGCGATATAAAGAGATGGTAATAAAATCGATAAATAAAAGGCAATAAATCGTAACACCCGAATAAAAGAGGTGACATTCCAGCGAATACTATAGTCATCAACAGTATGAAAAAATGAAGAAAATGTAGCGGGGCCAATTAAAACAGCCGATGAATGATTTATTAAAATCGCTATTCTTCCTTGTAATAAATGCATGCCTACCGTATCCGGACGTTCTGTTGAAATGAATTGCGGCAACGGAGAGTAAGGATTATCTTCAATTAATTCTTCTAACGTTCCAATGGTTAACAACGTATCGACGTTTAATTGTTGAATACGTTTCTCTAATTCTTTTACCACATCCTGATGAACGAGGTCTTGTAAGTACATAATCGCAATCGTATTCTTTTTTCTACTTCCAACTTGGAAATTTTTTATTTTCAATTGGGGACCATCGATGAACTGGCGGATCATCGAGATATTGTCTTCAATAACCTCAATAAACCCTTGATGGATTCCTTTTAACATCGATTCCGTTTGCGGTTCTTCAATGGAACGTTTCGGTATACCTGTCGTGTTAAAGACAAACAGTTTATTCAATCCATCAATGATTAAAATTGTATCCCCGTGTAATAACTTATCTATAATATCCTCTAATTTTAGTTCCTTGACTTCATTATATTCATATAATGCTGCAAGTGGATTAAATTGATCAGAGTGGTGTTCATACATTAGCGGGTGTAAAATTTTCTCTTGAATTTTTTTCTCATCAGCCAAACCTTTCACAAACAAAATCGCTGCTTCTTTTGTATGGTTAATAAGAAATTGCCGATGAATTAAATTAGCAATTTGAAGCTGATTTTGTAAAAGCTCTAAATTATCTCTTAAAGAGTAGCTCCATTTCATATCATTAGACTGTTGTTTCGTAGTTGTCGGCTTTGAGAAAAGCTTATTTTTCTTCCACTTCATAACCATTGATGAAACCCACCTTTTTTTCATCCTGTAGTCCCTATTATCTACTTATAGGTAACAATTATGCGCGATGGGTAAATCTTGCTTTCCAGGGAACATTAAGGATAGGAATCGATAGAGGGGTTTGAAAAGATATGGCCAACGAATTGATTTTCATCATCATCTTGACGATTGTTTCTGTCCACCTTATTGGTTTTCTAATCCTCTTGTTCGGTTGGAAAAGGATTGTGAAAAACATCGTTCACTCCATGGGGAAAATAGTGATTACTGACTCTTATGAAGAAAATATCACTGAATTAATACCAGGTGTGAAAAAGTACGGGTTATTAAGAATTATCGAAAATAGTTTGCGTGCTGAACGCCCGGAAGTACTTCACCGCCCGCTTGGATCCGTTCGTGAGTGGCCCAGTTTTGATGCCATTACCTTTATTCCAGCTCAAACCGGCCCATTTCCGATTGATAAAAATGTAGAAATCGATATGAAAGTATTTATTGGCCCAAAGGCTAAAAAGCCTTTACGAATTGGCATTCCTTTAATGATTACCGGGATGGCGTATGGAGTTGGATTGAGTGAACAAGCAAAAATTGCGTTAGCACAAGCCTCTGCAAGGATGGATACCGCTATTAATAGTGGTGAAGGGGGCATTCTACCAGAAGAACGGCAACATGCCAAATACTATATTTTGCAATTTTCCAAAACGGAATGGGCAAAAGAAGAAGAGCATATAAAAAACGCCGATATGATTGAAATAAAATTCGGACAAGGAGCTTTAGCAGGTATGGGTTCGGTGATTCCTCCTGAAAAGTTAAAAGGGAGAGCACGAGAGGTGATGAACTTACAAGATGGGGAGGATGCCATTATCCATGAACAATTTTTTGAAAATCAAACATTAGAGGATTTTAAAGAACTGATTGACGAATTACGAACTTTTACAAAAGGTATTCCAATTGGCGTCAAAATGATGGCTGGTGGTAAAATTGAGCAAGATATATACCATTTATTACAAATAGGCGTGGATTTTATTACGATTGATGGCGGCCAAGCAAGTACTCATGATGCCCCACCGATTTTACAAGACGATTTTGGAATTCCGACGTTACATGCTTTGATAAGGGCTGACCAATATTTGAAATCGATCAAAAAAAGGGAAGACGTTAGTCTCATTGTTTCGGGCGGCCTTTCTTCTCCCGGTGATTTTTTAAAAGTACTTGCTCTAGGAGCCGATGCGATTTATGTCGGTTCGGCCATTTTATTTGCCTTAAGTCACGCCCATAGCGTTAAGCCGCTTCCATTTGAGCCACCTACACAAATGGTCTGGTACAACGGAAAATTTGCTAATCAATTTAATATACAAAAAGGTGCGGATGCCGCCTATCGTTTCCTCTATTCTAGTACGGAAGAAATGAAAATGGCTTTACGGGCGATGGGCAAAACTTCATTAAAGGAATTAACGCGCGATGACTTAGTGACGTATGATAAAGACTTAGCCCAAGATGCCCATATCCCATATACGTTTCATCCTTTGCAAAGTGAATAAATAGAAAAGAGGACTGGCCCCGCTTGGTAGATGCCAGTCCTTACACGTACAGTCGACGATGGGATTTATTTTCCAATAAACATTTGTGTCCAATAATGACCATTTTCTACATATCCAACACCGATATGGGTAAAGTTCGGATTTAAAATGTTTTTACGATGCCCTTCCGAGTTCATCCAATCGTTTACTACCTGTTCTGGTGAGCGTTGACCCATTGCAATATTTTCTCCAGCTGTTCGATAGCTAATACCAAATTGCTTGATCATATCAAATGGAGAACCGTACGTTGGGCTTGTATGAGAAAAATAGTGATTACGAGCCATATCATTCGCTTTTTCACGTGCAACTTTAGCTAACTCCGGTTCGAAAGTTAATGCTGGAAGTCCGTATTTTGCTCTTTCGTTATTCGTTAATTCAACTACTTTTTGTTCAAACGCTTTTACTTCATATGAAGAGGAGTTTGTTGGCTGATTGACCGATGGCACTTGTTGTGGTGGCGTTGTCACAGTTGAATTGGATTCTGGAACTTGAATCGTTTTAGGAACCTCTGTACATTTAGGCTGTGTCCCCTCTTCTACTGGAATTTGCTTATAGAACTTCGAATTTTTTGATTGATAGCTTGCTAAAATGTCATCAATCCATTGATGAACCTTTTGAACGTCCTTGTCGGTCATTTGGTAAACATACACTTTTCCATGCGTAGTCATATGACCTTGTGCGGCTTCAGCTTTTCCCACTAGCGGAGAAACAAGTAAAGCGAACGAAGTAACAGTTGAAAGCAACGCTTTTTTCTTCATCTTTTTATTACCTCCGACGTTTTTGTTTGCACCATCATCATATCATCGTATTTTTGTAACATTTGATAAGCGATTGTTAAAGAGTGATGAGTCAATTTTGGAATGGATGAAAGAGGAAATAAGGAAGGCGTTTAGTTTCTTGAAAAAGAAGTAACTCAATGGTTCTAGTGGTTTAAAGAAATAATTAGAAACAATACAAATTTCATCTAAAGAATTAAATTTTTTTCAACTATCCCAATAAATATATCGGAATTCACCCTTGACAAGTTATTCTGTCTCCTAGTTTTCTAACAATTTTTGCTGTCATATAACAAAAGAACAAATTTCATAACAATTCTATCTATTAAGTAAAGGCTCTATTAAACGATACTGTTGATATTTATACATTACGCTTGTGGCGGACGCTTTCCGCGGGCAAGCCGCAAGCCGCTTCCCTCGCTACGCTCAAGTATGGGTCTTGCGGCTTCTTGTTCCCGCAGGAGTCGCCGCCGTGTGAATAACTTGCTAAAAAACAACAATGACATATAACATAGCCTAAGTAAAAAAGACAGCTTGAACGTAGAAAAAGCTGTCTCTGTAATAAATAAATTATTTAGAAGATTTTATCGCGTCTAACGTGTGTGTATACAACTGGATAAGCGATAGTTGATCGTTCTGAGAAAGCTCACCACGAAGCACGCGCTTAATAGCTATGTAATATTTTTCCTCTGGTTTTATCCGAAGACGCGGATGCGTTCGCTCATCCAATAGTTCAGTTTTCATTAAACTATATAATCGACTTTTCGCGTCAGCGTCTTCCTCATTCGATAGGGAAAGGTGAAGAAGTTTAGCATATTGATTAAGTAAATGGTTAAAATCCAACACAATCTCCCTTTCTTATACATAAAAAAGAACTTGTGATAAATACTAAAATTGATTTATTCATCTACCGTAAAGGAGGTATACGATGTCTTCACCATACCGTTGTCCAAATTGTAAAACAAACCGTACACGCTTTAACTTAATAGAACAAGTCCCTACGGCAGTCAAATTAGATCCAATGACTGGAGAAGTCGTTCAACAATACGAGAATGGGCATTTAGATCCGTTTCATACACCATATCGGGGTCCCCATTTAAAAGTTCAATGTGCTGCCTGTGGACTCATTGAAGATGAACGGACATTTATTAAATTTGGCGAACAAAAATAATTAGACTGTATTACACATGCATATTTGGGATGTGTATCAACTTTGTTCTAACTTTTTTAATTGCGAATACAGTCTTTCTTGATCCAATTCTTCTCCGATAATGACTAAAGTTAAAGGCATTTTCATATATTCTGGCATATAAACAGGCATTCCATATGAATATTGAAACAAAAATGGATATGAAGAATGGGTAAAGGCCACATATCCTTTCATCCGATAAACAGTAGACGGTAATGACCGAATCCACTCTTCAAATTGGATTTGTTCAATCGGTTTCGAAAATTCATAGACTACTGATTGTAAATGAAGATGGTGATGATGGGTTGTTTCATGATGCCCTTGTTGAACTCGCTTTAACTTCTTTAATTGATTGATCGAAATGTTTGCGTGTTGCGTAAAAACACAAGTGGCGTGTGAATTTACTTGTTGAATTTCATACACGAACGTACTTAATTCGAATTCTGAAACAAGATCGGTTTTATTAACGATAAGTAAATCCGCATGAGCAATTTGTTCATGATATAACTGCAACACTTGTGGTGATAATTGACTTCTCTCCTTCCACCGTAGCACATCAATGACTGTTATGATACCTTTAAATTGTAATTGCCCAGCATATAGGGGGGACATGACAGCATCCAACGTTTCAACTGGGTGGGCTGCCCCCGTTGTTTCAATATAAATAGCATCAATAGGGTACGTACGTAATAAATCCGCAATTTGAGCTTCTACTTGATCCGATAACGTACAACACACACAGCCCCCCATCAACTCTTTTAAAGGAGTCCGGTCGTCTATCGCATTTGAATCAATGGAGACTTCTCCAAGTTCGTTCATCAATACCGCGGGAAATCTCCCTTGTTTTTGTTCTTCTTTCAACAAATGTTTGAGTAACGTTGTTTTTCCACTACCTAAAAACCCAGACAAAAGATAAACTTCCACTAGCTTCCCCATTAAACTTGTTCCTCTCCTTCATCGGTCATCATTTCTTCAATCGTGTGAACAATCGTTTGCCTTAGTTCCTCAATCGAAAACGGAGTTGAGTAACCTATTCGTTGGCACCATTCGTTCCGACACTTCCAAATGGTAATGTATTGATAAGAATAAAACTCTTCGTCTCGTTCGATTCCTATTTCAATAAACGATTCATATCCTGGGTCAAACATTTCGGTGGCAGATGCTATTTTACATTTCTTTTTCCGTAAAAAATCAACGACGAGTTCACCGGAATTTTTAAAACAATCTCGATACTGATGATATAAATCTTGACAAAGTTGTTCACATTGTCGTTCAAACGAAATCATCCGAGACTTAACCTCTTCGTTCATGCTTGTCAGTTGCCTCATATGACCACCTCATGTTGCTTCTCGAAGTCACCTCAAATTGTTATTCTATCGAATTCTAGTCCGTATGACAATGAAACAAACTTCATTACGTTGTGTTTTTAATGGTCTGACAACGACAAGGATTCTTGACCGTGTAAAAATAGGCGAATCGCTTGTAAATTCTCTTCCAGGTCAAAATCTAACACTAAACCTGCGGATGCAGTTCTTTTATTTTGGTACGAATTTGGAACAGGAATACGCAATGTTTCAACCGTTTCTATTGGATTCGAGAGGAACGTTAAACCGAGCTGAACAAGTTCTACAAATGAGGCGTCTGTTTCTACATAATGAGTGCATTTCCGAACTAGTTGTAAAAGGAGTGGTACATTTTTTTTGGTGATAATTTCATCTTTTACAACTTGAAAAATTTGCAAAAACACTTCCTGTTGACGTTCGACACGTCCGAAATCACTTTGCCCATCTTTTCGAAAACGGACATATTCCAATAGTTCCTTTCCGTGTAATGTTTGTACTCCCGGAGATTTGTCCCATTGATAATATGAAATCATTTCAGACGTTACGTTTACTTCTAGTCCTTCAGGTACCAAAACGTCCATCAAGTGAATAAACCCTTGAAAATTAATGGTCACGACGTAGTCAATCGAGAGTTGAAAATTTTTTTCAATGGTCGTTTTGAGCATTTCTGCTCCCCCCCAATAATATGCATGATTAATTTTACTTAATCCTACTCCGGGAATTGGTACATAGCTGTCGCGCATAATAGAAATGATTTTTAACGACCTTTTGAATGAATCATAATTTCCTACCATTAGTACATCTGCTCTCGCTTGTTCATCATTTCGTTGATCCGTTCCAATTATTAAAAAGTTGATGTTTTTATGTGATGGAACAGCTGGATCTTTCTCTTGTTTGTTAGGAGCTTCTAATTCGGAGGACAACGGTACAAGAGGAGAATTTTTGGAATGAGAAGGTTGTTCTCTTTCAGGATCAGTGAACGTAGCATGATCATGAAGGTATGTCTGGAAAAGCCATCCACATACTAAAATAGCAAGAATTACCCGCAGTTTCATAACATCACCCCCTAATTGGATGTATTCTCATTGTTGGAAGTGGGGTCATACTTTATTCAATTCGATTTCATTTTCAACAAAAAAAAGTGACGCATCTTAAAGACGCGTCACCTATTCGTTTTCTTCCGTACTCGTATTTGTCATTAACAGTTCCATCGCTTTTTGTATTTGGGTATCATTGTCGATGATCAGTTGCCGAACTTGTTCCATCAATTGAACGGTTGATGATCCTGTAAGCACTCCCGTCGGTTCTAGCTCATTTTCTTTTTGGAAAGCCATAACCGCTTGTTCAGTCTGCTCGTCAAAATACCCATCTACTGTTCCTGGTGTAAACCCTAATGCTTGTAACATTTCTTCGGCCGCTTTCACATCTTTGGATAAAGTCGATACCTTTAACTCTTTGTCCGGTTGAATGTATGGTAAGTTCGCATATGGAGGAAGTTGCACTTCATAATCAGGCTGAATGCCTTTTTCATGAATCCATGTTCCGTTAGGTGTTAACCATTTTGCTGTTGTAATTTTCATATTTGATCCATCAGAGAAATCTGCAGCCGATTGGACTGTTCCTTTACCAAACGTCGTTTCTCCAATCAATGGAATATTGGCGGATTGACTCACAGCTGCCGCTAAAATTTCCGACGCACTCGCACTACCGTTATCAATTACGACAGCTACTGGTACATCTACTTTTTTTCCACCTTCGGCATAATAGGACTCCCGCTTTCCGTTGCGATCCTCAATTTGGAGCAAAACTTCTCCTTCTTTTACAAAAAGATTAGAGACTTTCAACGCTTGATCAAGGAGCCCACCCGGATTTTGTCGTAGATCAATAATTAATCCTTTCATTCCTTGTTCTTCCATGGAATCTAAAGCATCAAGCAACTCATTGTATGTGTTTTCCGAGAAGCTTGTAATTTGTACTTTTGCGATTCCATGATCCATCATTTCGGCATAAACGGTTTCTAATGGAATCGTATCACGGACGATCGTTACGTCCATTGTGTCCTCCATGCCTGGACGAGATATGGTTAATGTTACCTCTGTTCCTTTTTCCCCACGGATGAGCATCACCGCTTCTGTTACACTCATTCCTTGAATCGATTTGCCATCAACTTTTAAAATTTTGTCATTTGGTTTTAAGCCTGCTTTTTCCGCTGGCGAGTTTTTGAGTGGGGACACAATCATAATAAAGCCATCTTGTTCTTGTATTTCTGCACCTATTCCTTCAAAAGAAGAAGTAATACTTTCATGGAATCTTCTTGCTTCTTCCTCATTCATGTAATCAGAGTACGGGTCATCTAACGCCTCAATCATCCCGTCAATGGCTCCATTAATTAACGTTTCTTCGTCTAGTGGACGATAGTATTCCTTTTTTAATTTATCATAGGCGTCATACAATTTGTGAAATTCTTGACGTTCGACGACTCCTACTTGAACGGCTTTTTCGTCTCCAAATGCAAGGGCAACAATTGTAATTCCTGCCGTTAAAAATACGACAAAAAACATCAGCATTACGAAATGAAACTTTTTAATTTTCAAATATTGTTTGTTCGTCCCTTCGTTTAACACTTCGTGATTTTGCTGTTCCATGCTCATCACCACTTTCATCCCTATGTACATACGTCAAATATTAACTTCTTCATTTTAACAGTTTTTTTTATATCCTAAAAGTACAATTAATGTTGATAAGTTATATTTGTGGTCAAATACGATGTAAAAAAACCAATAACCGAAACGGAAAGTAACGAAAACAAAAACCGCTCCGTTCCGACAATTTGCCAACCAATACAAAGGACCACCGCATCAATGATAAAAATACAAAGTCCAACATTCCATTTGTAAGCTTTACTTATACATTGCGCTAAAAGGTCCGTCCCCCCTGTACTTGTATGGACAATCAACATTAACCCGATGCCAATGCCAACAAAACTCCCTCCAAGGGGAGCACTGATCCATAATGGTAATACAATCCATTCACTGAGAGGACGCAAGGAATCAATGCATAAAGAGGAACTAACTAAACCGATTAAACTGTGAAAAAAAAACGGTCGCTCGTATGTCCATGCATACAAGTAGAGCGGGATACTTAAGAATATCATGGTCAATCCAACTGGTATGTCAATCGTATAATGTAATATTAAGCCAAGACCAATCATACCGCCATCTAACAAACGATGGGGAACAAAAAATCCATTGATTCCGATTCCAATAAGAAAGCACCCAAGAAAAATATGTAGCCCCTTTATTACCATTCCAATAATCCCCCACTCATTGTCATTTAATATAGTTTATGAATGAAGCATGGGGGACTTGTACGAAAAATAGGTGTACAGAGAAGATCTCCTTACTTCGTCTGAAGATAGATCATCTTCCGATTAGATTGGTTTAACCACTTCAAAATATTCTTCTAACGTCCAATTGTTTTCATAAAGAATTTTCGCAATTTCTTTACCGACATAGCGAAAGTGCCACGGCTCATATTTGTATCCAGTAATCGATTCTTTCCCCTTTGGATATCGCAAAATAAATCCAAATTCATGGGCATGCTCAGCCAACCATAATCCTTCAGGTGTTTCACCAAATTGTTCGGTTAAAATATAATTCACATTAGGCGAGGATATGTCGATGGCTAAACCGGTTTGGTGTTCGCTCATCCCTGGAAATGCAACAGACATAGCCGCTTGTTCTTCTCCTACTCGCTCGACCTCTGCGTGAAAAATCGCTTCTTGTCGTTCATACGAACGATACCCTGAGACCGCATATAACTCCAATCCTTCATGGCTAGCGGCTTGAAACATTTCTTCTAATGCTTGGGCCGCATCTTCTCGTAAATAGCTTTTTTCTAATAATAAATCCCCAAAGGCAAATGGTACATCCGGACGTACAAGGTTGGCAGGTACGTAGTCAGAAGGTAAACTAAACGTTTTATTTACTAACGCAAGGATATTGTCAGCATTCGTAATGAATAATTTCCCGTCGACTTCTTCTACTTGATTAAAATATTGCGCTTCTAACGACAGGATGCTTTCATCCGGTTCATCAATTAGTATTTCCTCTTGTTCTGGTTTAGGATCAGAAGTTACATCTTTTGGTGCTTCCGTTTCTTGATCGGTGACTTGTTCATGTTCCTCCACCGAACTCTTTTCAGTAATGGGGCTTTCTTCTTGAACCATGTTACAGCTTGTTAGTAGAAATAGGCATACGATGCTACCTATCCATTTATTCATAATTTCACCTTTTTCTTTCTATCATCATTTATGCTCTATATATTATAGCACACCTATATAAGATATTTGGTATGTAAAAAAAGTGCCATTCCAATTAGGAATGACACAACGGTATTACTCTTGAATCGCCGCTTCTAAAGCAACTTCAATCATATCATTAAATGTTGTTTGGCGCTCTTCCGCTGTTGTCTCTTCTCCTGTTAAAATATGGTCGCTTACCGTTAAAACTGATAACGCTTGACGGCCAAACTTCGCGGCTAACGTATATAGTGCGGCCGTTTCCATTTCAATTGCTAAAATGCCGTATTGCGCCCACTTCTCATGTTCAGCATTATCATTATAGAACATATCGGCTGTAAACACGTTACCTACTTTTAAGTCTAACCCTTTGGCCATTCCCACATCATACGCTTTCTTTAATAATTCAAAGTTCGCAGTTGGTGCGTAATCTACCCCACCAAATGTTAAACGGTTCATTTGGGAATCTGTTGAGGCGGACATAGCTAAAATAACATCACGAACTTTAACATCTTTTTGTATGGCACCACATGTACCTACACGGATTAACTTTTGAACGTTATAGCTTTGCATTAATTCGTTAATGTAGATAGAAATAGAAGGTACCCCCATCCCTGTTCCTTGAACAGAAATACGCTTTCCTTTGTATGTACCTGTAAATCCGAACATGTTTCGAACTTCATTGTAGCAAACAGGATTTTCTAAAAACTTTTCAGCAATGTATTTCGCTCGGAGTGGATCCCCTGGTAATAACACCGTGTCAGCAATTTCATGTTCTTTTGCAGCAATATGAATACTCATTGTTTAACCTCCTTGGTTTTTCTTTAGCACGACCATTGTACTTGGTTTTTTTGCTGGATGCAATGACATCTAATCATATTCTGTTCAATTACGGGAAAAATAAAAACGTTCACAACTGTTTGCCGATCCACATACGCTTAAGACGATCAAGGGAGGTCAAAAAATGGGAAAAAAACACCGTAATCGAGTGAATCAGCCGAAAAAAAATAATCATATTCCAGAAGAACAAATGCTTGCTGAACATGAAGCCCATGGGAAAGAACAATCAGCAGCCAAACGGAAAAATTCACCTGGACATCATTTAAGAGATTATTAAAAAAACAACTCGGTCGTATCAACCGAGTTGTTTTTTTAGCTCGTCTGTTTTTTGGCCAGTCGAAGATGTACACGATGTATTTGTCTCCACCCTCCTGTTTGCAGTTGATAGTAATAGTGCCCGTTACGTCCTTCGTCGATAAATACAATATCTCCCGTCCCTAAATATCGTCCTCTATAATCTTTCGGTACTAAGTCTTGTACATTAAACATTCGGAACACTTGGCTTATTAATGTTTCATGATCGGTACTATGGATAAAAAAACGGTACACTTGCCGATACCCTTTTTTTTGACCAAATTGCGGTGTTTGAAAAATCGTTACATCATACTCATTATATTTTTCCGTATACTTACGAAATCGACGAAAGACTTTCAAATATACCACCTCGTTCCCCTTTATTTATATAGGTAAGTTAGGCAACGACTTTGTCGATTCCTTTATCAAAATAATTCTTTTTTTGTCGAAAAGAAAAAATAGACTCTTCCATATGAAGAGTCTAAAAAATATTTATGTATAACGAGTAATAATCTCTTGAAAATTGTTGGTTAACTTTGGAACATCACTTTCTTGAATGGTTAAGCGAATTAAAGATTCATCTAAGTTTAATGCTTCTGCTAAAAACCCTCCAAGACCTCGTGCACGACGGTCGACTTCTAAAATAATCTCACATTCAGATGTAGAATGGTGAAAGAACATTACTTCCAGTTCATCTAATTTTCCACGGAACGGACCATTTACAGGAATCAATTCAAATTCTTGAACAAACGGATATTTTTTTCTAAGCGAATGCGGTGCTTCCTTGCATTCTACCTCTCGTAAATAGAAACCTAAATCGGTTAGCGCCGAAAGAACAGCGTCAGTTAAACGGTTTGGCTTCACTTCAATATAATCCTGGTCTTTCGGGTCAACGGCATTTTTAATATCTAACCCTGTAGCGACCCAAACACGTGTGTTACCATACGTCACCGGTGTATCAATGGGTAGTTGTAATTCGAATGGAATGATTTTTTCTTCGTTTGGACCAATCGTAAACGACTCAGTAATTCGAATTTGTTCAATAGTTGCATAGTCCGTCCATTTTTTATCATCTGATTCACGAATATACGTGGTATGAATCGTTAAATAAATTTCATCAATGTGTTGTTCAACATTTCCACCATGTATTTCTACGACACCTTTCATTTTTTCTCCAGCATGATAGCTACTTTTTTCCAACTTCGTATCTACTTTAGCAGCACCAATACCGAGACTTGCAAAGACTTTGTTAAAAAACGACATCAACTAATCCTCTCCTTTCTTCGGTACGTTTTTACCCTTATTTTATTTTATTTTATTTAATGTACGAATAAATCACAAAGAGGTTTCAAAAATACAATGATTTTATTGTTCCAATAAAAACAGCCCTTTAGCAAGGGCTGTTGTTCCATCAATCAGTAATCTCTTCATCAATGATACATTTTTCAATTAAGTAATCAAACGTTATGTCGGCGATCTCCGCTAATTCTTCCTCACTTGGAACATACCCTCTTTCCGTTAAATGTCGAAAAAAGAATTCCGCAATTTCTTCCGTATCAATGTATACCTCCATCTCACGCATACAACCGCCTCCTTTATTGTTTACATTTTATGTTCATGCCCCTTCGGATATGTGTGAAATATTTTATTGGAATAAATACTTTTACCACGTCATAAAGATGAGAATAAAAGGACAAGCTCGAAGGAGGAGAATGATGAAACAAATAACGGTAACAAATCAATCGGAATCATTTGTAGGAGAAGAACAAATTTTGGTTTGGATGGAGTTTTTATTAACCTTTTTGTTTCGAGGATTTTTACTATTAGCCATTCCAGTTTTTATTCTTGCCATAAATTTATTGTAAAGGTTCATTAGCCACTGCTGTATTTCTTTAAATAGTCACGAATTTGCTGTAAAACGGCTAAATAATATTCATCCTGAAATATTTCGTATAGCATTTTATAATCATTATAAGCATCTAGTAAGCGGTCAATCATTGCTTTTTTCCTTTGTTCTTTTTGGAAAGAAGACTTTTCATTGTCTTTTTTCTCTGGAAGGGAAGCAAACTCTTTTTCTCCGTGTTGTATGGGGTAATGGAGTTCGTACTGTTTACTGACAGAATGCGAAGATGAAGATGTTGAATCACCAATAAGGGTTAATTCTTCCTCTCCAGCTTCTAACCACTCTCCATCTGACAAACGAGATAATTCATAGATCACATCTTCCCATGCGTCTTCTTTGTATCTCCAAATTTCTGTCCGAAAACCAACTACTTTAAAAATATCTCCTTTATACCCATTTACTGTTACTATATCCCCGAAGTAAAATTTATAGTGAATATCAATTGTTTCTTTTTTGATCAACTTTCCTTCATAATCTTTTAAATAAGATAAACAATGTTCTCGAAATAAACCATCACTTTTGTTTATTTCATAAACGTACTGATTTTCAAGTTTTTTAATCGCAGTAATCTTACCAACAGTCCCGTAAATCGTTATGACAACCGTATCACCTACTTTGAATTTCGGTTTTTTACGACTCCCCACTTTTGCCCATCTCCTCACGGAAACTTTCGATGATATATTAGTATATGCGCGCGGACAAGTTTCGGTTGTGTAAAAAGGTGAATTATATTCAGAATTTTTAAACAAAACAAAAAATTGCCCTTATTTAATTAAGGGCAATTTTTTATTTCATCGGCGACATAAATTTCCCAAACTTGATCGAAAACGGTCATACTAGGTAGGTAGTCGCCGTTTAATTCCAAATACCTACTTACTTCATCGTAAGAAGAAGATTGTTTTGGAAAGCTATGGTCTTTGTATACATGATTGGCAAATACAGCTAGTTCGTCGGTTGGATTCGAATCGCGAAATTTCATTAAAAAGTGATAAAATGACTTTCTCATATAGACGCCTTCCTTTAATTCTTTTTTCTATCACTATAACGAATGATAAACCATTCGTAAAGAAAGGGGTCCTGTGCATTATGAACAGGTATCATCGTCATCAAAAGCAAAATAATTCCGCTTCAATAAACGAGGTATTTGCAATAGTTTTTGAAAATTGATTTCTTTTTGGATGGACGACGTATCGATTAAAAAAAGTTGGTCTTCGATTTCACGAATGATCGATTCCGGTTGATAAATCATTCCACATTCACTACAACGTACAGAAGGCGTTTCATTTATCGCAATCGCTCGAGATCCATCAGGTAGCTCCCAATAAACGGTTTGCTGTTCTTCTACAACCTGTTCACTTTGGCACCAATCACAAATCGGTTTTAACTCCCATTTAGGCATCTTTTTTACTCCTTTTCCTCGATCTTTTTTAAATGGGCTTGGTATTTTTTCTCTTTTAGTTGGTCTCGTTTCTCTCGGAAATCTTTTAGTGACTGATGATTCGGATCTTGTTCAAACGTTTCTCGACGCTTTAAGCGTTGTAAGTTTTCCGGAACGAGATTGAAATGCTTCTCATTCATGACACCAGCAATACCCGTATTTGATTGTTTTTGATCGATATCCGGATAGATTTCTTTAAAATAAGCATCGGCTTGACCTGGGACATAATTCGTTGGTTCTGGATAAGATGTAATGACGCCTTCATAGTTACGCAATATGACTTTGTCAGCACTTTGGGAAATTAAATAGTTTGGTTGGAGGGCAATTTTTCCCCCACCACCAGGAGCGTCTACAACAAACGTTGGTACACAATAACCGGAAGTATGTCCTCTTAACCCTTCAATGATTTCTAACCCTTTAGAAATCGGGGCTCGGAAATGCCCTATTCCTTCAGATAAATCACATTGATAAATATAGTAAGGTCTAACGCGTATTTTAACTAAATCATGCATCAGTTTTTTCATAATTGGTACACTATCATTGATTCCAGCTAGAATAACAGCTTGATTCCCAACCGGTACACCGGCATCGGCTAACATTTCACAAGCACGTTTCGAATCTTCCGTTATTTCTATCGATGTATTAAAATGCGTATTTAACCAAATCGGATGATATTTTTTTAAAATAGTACATAAGTTTTCGGTAATACGTTGAGGAAAGACGACTGGTGCCCGCGTACCGATTCGGATGATTTCTACATGCGGAATTTCGCGCAATTTTTTTAAAATGTACTCTAAAATTTGGTCATTAATTAACAAACCATCTCCACCAGACAGCAACACATCTCGGACTTCCGGTGTTTGTCGAATATAGTCAATCGCTCGATCTAACTGCTTCTTGGGAACTCCCATTCCAATTTGTCCGGAAAACCGCCGGCGTGTACAATAACGGCAATACATGGAACATTGATTCGTGACTAAAAAGAGCACGCGGTCTGGATAACGGTGAGTGAGTCCTGGGACAGGTGAATCTTCGTCTTCATGAAGAGGGTCTTCGAGATCGTATTTCGTTTTATGAAGTTCACTTGATATCGGAACGGATTGCATACGAATGGGACAGCGTGGGTCATCCGGATTCATCAGCGAGGCATAATATGGAGTAATATTTAAAGGAATCGTTTTTGTTGAAATTTTAACCCCTTCTTCTTCTTCCGGTGTTAAATGAATGACTTTTTTTAAGTCATCTAGCGTGCGAATAGTATGGGTCAGCTGCCACAACCAATCATTCCATTGTTCTTCTGTTACATCTTTCCATAATTCGATGTCTTTCCAATGACGCTTTGGCCGATAAAGATCCATTTTCATACGTATCCCCCCAACAACGTGTTTCTATTATTACATGCAAGAGATATACCAAAGGTAACCGATTAGCAAAAAAGGTGAAATCATTACTTCCGGCTTCAAGCTGGGGGGCAAACAACATCCACTGTAACGCCTAAATATTGGCACAAAACTCTTTGACATGAATTTTATATTTTCCTATTTTATATTGTAACGTTTGTCTTGGTATTTGAAGAAGTTTTGCCGCTTGCTTCACATTTCCGTTTACCTTTTGTAACGCTTTTTCAATCCATTCTTTCTCTGTTTTCTGAACGATTTGCTGTAATGGTACTGGCCATTCTTCTTGCTGTTTGACTCGACCTTGCTTAACAGATTGGAAGTTATAGCTTTCTCTAACCCTTTTTAGTAACAGGGGGGGTAAATGATGTTCCTCTAACCATTCGTCCTCACATACATTCATCATATATTCCACCGTATGTTTTAATTCGCGAACGTTTCCAGGCCATTCATATTGTTGAAAGAATGAAAGTAATGATGGGATCATTCCTCTTACCTTTTTTCCTAGCTTTCGATTCCATTCGTTGATAAACGCTTCCACAAGCAATGGGACGTCCTCTGTTCGATGACGAAGCGGTGGTAATTCGAACATGAGTACATTTAATCGATAGTATAAATCTAAGCGTAATTGATTGTTTTCTACCGCTTCCAACGGGCTGATGTTTAACGCTCCAATGATTCTAACATTCACCTTTTTTGCTTGAAGGGCCCCCACGCGACGGACTAGACCGTCCTCTAATACTCGTAATAGTTTCGCTTGCAATGCAATGGGCATCGTATGAATTTCATCTAAAAATAATGTGCCGCCGTCTGCTAACTCGAACAATCCAGGACGTTCGACTGCACCTGTATAACTTCCTTTTGCCGTACCGAATAAAATGCTTTCTAATAATGACTCCGGAAGGGCGGCACAATTTTGGGCTATAAAAGGTTGGTCTCTCCTGAGGGACGAATGGTGTATACCTTGAACAAATAATTCTTTCCCTGTCCCACTTTCTCCAACTACTAATACAGGACTTTCAGAAACAGCTAATTTTTTAGCGAATTGAATCATATCCAAAAGAGGTTGATGCTTTGTTATAATATGGTGAAAATGGTAAGAGGAAGTGGATACCTCTGTTCTATTGGTTGTTTTCTTCATTTGTTGATGTAAGTCGATGAGCTTTTCATTCAGTTGTTTTAATTTTGAATAATCTCTAGCAATTTCAACCGCACCGGCTAATTTCCCTTTTACAAATAAAGGAATGGTTGTATTCACCGTTTCAATCCATTTTCCGTGAAAATTTACATATGACTGAACTTGGTTTACAATTGGTTTTTTCGTTGTTAATACTTTTAACAACGTGCTTGTTTCTTTCGTTAACGATGGAAAAACATCAAGCACATGTTTTCCTAATACTTCCTTTGAATGTAATCCATCATATTTAGCGGAAACATCGTTATAAAAAACAGTGTAGCCATAAGGGTCTACCAGATGAATCCCTTCATCAATATTATTTAATACTTCCGAAAAAACAGCTAATAAGTCATCGTGCACGAATCATCCCCCTTTCTCGTACTAAAAATTGAGCATTGGTGCTTAATTTTTGGCACCACCTAATTGTTTATACCAGACGTTCATATCTTCTAACTTGTCGTAAATATAACAATTATTCCCTAACCTTCCTCCATACGTATAGCCTAATTGAGAAAAGGCGGCATTCATTCCGTAAGAAAGGGAACGGGCAATCGTATAAACACAAAAAATTTGTTTGTTCTTCAACTCTTGCTCAAGTGAAAAAAGAAGCTCTTTCATCAATCCACCTTTTCGATAAGAAGGTAATGTCGCGCAATCAGTTAATTCGGCATTTTTATATGTCTGATTCACTTCTGCTGACGCGGCGGAAATAATTGTGTTGTTTATTTCGATACAATAAAAAATCGTTCCTTGATCGATACTTTTTTCAATATAGGAAGAATCATGAAGTGGAACAGGATAAATTTGAAACACTTCTTTGTATAAGGACGATAAGTTATAGGCATCGGATTTTGTTGCACGCCGAATAACTCCATTGATTTCTTTCTTCATTGGAGGGGTTCCATCAGAAATAACAGAAGCTACAATTTCATCTTCCTTTGTCCACAGATCACTGGATCGACGATCACTCCTTAAAAATTTAGAAAAAAAGAACATATCACTGCCATGATAATATCCAGGAACAATCGCTTCTAAAACAAATCCTTTGGCTAGCGCGATCGCATGATGTTCCCATCGCAGTTTAACAATTAACTTCTCTATCCCTTGGTCTTTCCCTGCTTGTTCAATCCATGTAATCAAGTCTTCAACATTTCCCCGATAATCATCGACACGAATGCGTTTATTAAACAAATCAACGTAAACTTTCGCGAACAAACGAGGTTGTCGAATCGTCATCACCGTTTGGTCCATAAAAATTCCTCTCCCTTCCCCTGATAAAAAGGGCTGATGAAGGTGTCATCAGCCGAAAAAAGTTGCTATCATTCAGTTAGTTTAAAACTGATCAGTTTGATTTCAGTCATCTCTTCAATAGCGTATTTAATTCCTTCGCGCCCCATTCCGCTCATTTTCACTCCACCATATGGCATATGGTCGACACGGAAGGTTGGTATTTCATTAATCATGACTCCACCGACGTGTAATTCACGGGATGCGCGAAAGGCTTTATTTACATCATTTGTGTACACCCCTACCTGTAACCCATACGAGGAATCATTCACTGCCTCAATCACCTCATCGAAATAATCGAAACGATTAATATGCACCACGGGGCCAAAAACTTCTTGACATGAAATTTTGTCAGATAATGAAGCATTTAATAAAACAGTTGGTTGCAACATACGATTGATTACTTTACCACCATATTCGAGCCTCGCACCATGGTTAACAGCTTCTTGAATCCAATTTTGGATACGTTCGACCTCTTCTTCTGATATCAGCGCGGAAATATCGGTTTCATGATGGAGTGGATTTCCTAACGTAAGTTTTTTTGTTTCTTTGACAAATTGGTCAACAAAGGAATCATACAAGGATGAATGTACAAAAATGCGTTGGACAGAGATACAAACTTGACCTTGGTACGTAAATGCCCCTGTGACAACGCGAGGAACTATGTTAGAAATATTTACCCCTTCATCGACAATGACAGCCGAATTGGAACCAAGTTCAAGGGTAACACGTTTTAATCCAGCATGTTCTCTTAACCATTTTCCTACTACAGGACTACCGGTAAATGTAATCATTTTCACCCGCTCGTCCTTAACAAACGCTTCCCCGGCAATTTTTCCGCTACCTGTAACGACATTTAAAACTCCTCTCGGAAGGCCGGCCTCATGGAAATAATGCGCAATTCGATACGCACTTAGAGGGGTTTGACTTGCCGGTTTTAACACGACGGTATTTCCTGAGGCAATCGCTGGTCCCACTTTGTGGGCAACTAAATTCATTGGAAAATTAAACGGAGTGATCGCCGCAACCACACCAAGTGGTTCTCGGACTGTAAAGGCAACGCGTCCTTCGCCGCCAGGAGCCGCATCTAGCGGAATCGTTTCCCCGTATATTCGTCTAGCCTCTTGTGCTGCAAACGTATACGTCATTATCGTTCGGTCGACTTCCGCCAAGGCAGTTTTTATTGGTTTTGCTGCTTCTTGGGCAATCAGACGAGCACATTCCTCGCGGTCTCTTTTTAAAAAAGCAACCACTTTTTCTAAAATTTCAGCCCGTTTAAAAGCTGGTATGGATTTAAATGTAGGAAACGCTTCATGTGCTGCTTGAATCGCTTCATGAAATTGTTCTTTTGATGCTCTCGCTACTTCACTTATCATTTCTTTAGAATATGGGGAGAATAGTGGTTCGGATATCTCACCTTCCACGTGTTCTCCGTTAATCCATAACAACTGCTTCATTTCGAAACCTCCTTAAGCGTAAACGAAGGGTGGATGTTTTCTATTACTCTTTTATCCTATAAACGATTGGATAAAAACGTCAAACAATTCCTACTTTTTACTGAACTTTTCATTAATTCCTTCTTAATCATCTTTTCACTCTTCGAGACCACACCAATCGATCATTGTTAACGCAATAATTTCGGCCGCTTCAAACACTCGGTCGAGGACAATACTTTCATTGGCGTCGTGTGCTAACTCTGTCGTACCTGGGCCAAAAACGACGACAGGAATGCCGCCACCTTTAGACAAAATGCCACCATCCGTTCCCCATGGAGAAGCTTCAATCATTGGCAAATAACCCATCACTTGTTGAAATGCTTTTTCCACAGTTTTCATGATGGGATGGTCGATCTCAATATCTCCTGGTTGCCAACGACCACCAAACCATTCTAATTTTAGAGCATGTTGGTTGAGCCACTCATCTTGTTCCATCAGTTGTTTTAAACATTGCTCCATTTCTTGTTCTGCTTCGTGTAAAGTCTCATTAGGTGCCACTCCCATTCTTCCTTCAATAATAGCTACATCGGGCACAGATGAAGGCCATGTCCCACTTTGAATTTTACCTATATTAATCGGAATAGGAATGGGGATTCCATCATATAACGGGTCCGTGATTCGTTCGTTTCTTCTTTTTTCTAATTGTTGTAACCCTTGAATAATGTACATCGCTTTTTCAATCGCGTTTATACCTTCATATCTTGTTCCCCCATGGGCTGCCTTTCCTTTCACGGTTATTCGAAACCACATGGAACCTTGTTGTTTAGGGAATAGTTTCATATTAGTTGGCTCAGGAATAATGGCAGCATCCGCTGTATATCCTCTCACTAAAGCGGATAAGGTGCCGGTTCCTCCACTTTCTTCTTCAATAACGCTTTGAAAAATCACATCTCCTTTTAAGCGAATATCGAGCGTTTTCAACGCCTCAATCGCTAACAGAAGACTGACAGTTCCCCCTTTCATATCCGTAGAACCTCGTCCATACAGCTTTCCGTTTTGAATGTGTGCACCATAAGGGTCAAACATCCAATCGTTTTCATTTCCTTCAGGAACGACATCGATATGTCCATTTAAAATAATAGATTTTCCTCCACCTGTCCCTTTCCACAAGGCAACGACATTAGGATTTCCTGAGAAGTCATGACGATCGCAACGGAAAAACGAATGGGAACGTACTTCATTGATATCTACTTCCCAAATATCTAGCGAAAGTCCTAATTCCCGACACTTTTCTATAATAATCGCTTGCGCCTTTCCTTCATTTCCTCGTGTACTATTTTCTTGTATGAGCCGTCGTAATAACCGAATCCCATCATCGCGATGATGTTGAAGCCATTGGTGGATTTTTTGTTGAATGTCATTCATTGGCTCTCCCCCACTTCCCCTTCACCCAATTTTTTTAAAGAATGCGATATGACAAATGGAGCATTTGTCGTTTCTTTCAATTCCTCTAACGTCACATCTGCATATATTTCAATCAGTTCCAACCCTTTTGATGTACATCGAAAAACCGCCTTCTCCGTAATAATCAGATCCACGCACTTCTTCGCCGTTAATGGCAACGTACAGTTGGGAACAATTTTCGATTGGCCGTCTTTACTCGTATGACTCATCACGACCACAACTTTCTTAGCTTTAGCGGCTAGTTCAACCGCTCCTCCGATTCCTGGCACCCGCTTTCCTGGTACAATCCAATTTGCTAAATCACCCTTCTGACTTACTTGTAACGCTCCAAGAACGGTAATGTCGATTTTCCCTTTTCGGATGATGCCAAAAGCAATACTTGAGTCAAAATAACTTCCACCAGGAAGTAACGTAACTGGAAATCCAGCAGCATTACATAAATGGGCATCTTCCTCTCCTTTTATTGGGCTTGGCCCCATTCCTAAAATTCCGTTTTCAGCTTGAAATAAGATCCCTTCTGTACTCGGTAAATAATTCGGTATCAGGGACGGAATCCCAATCCCTAAATTGACAACCATACCTGGCTGAATTTCTTTTGCAGCCCTTTTCGCCATTCGATGTCGCGCTTCTATTCCCATGCCCATTTCCAATTCACCCCTTCCGATCGGATTATCATATCAACAAATACACCTGGCGTGACAATTTCTTCAGGTGATAGCTCTCCGACCGGGACAATTTCCTCTGCTTCCACAATCGTATAGTGGCCTGCCATTGCAACTAGTGGGTTCGTATTTCGGGCCGTTTTGTCATAGACAAGGTTCCCTAATGGATCGGCCTTTTTGGCATAGACGATACTGACATCCGCTGTTAATGCTGGCTCAAATACATAGTCTTTTCCGTTAATTTGAACAAACGTTTTTCCTTTCGACAACCATTCGTTATCCAATCCGATATCTGTTAAAATTCCGATTAAACCGACTCCACCTGCCCGTATTCTTTCAGCCAATATCCCTTGCGGACTAAATTCTACTTCTAGCTTTCCTTCTGTCATTAACCTTCCTGCATTGGGATTGGAACCAATGTGTGACACGATAATTTTTTTTGCTCGCTCAGCTGTAATTAAGCGTCCAATACCTATGTTGGGAAACCCTGTATCGTTACCAATAAGTGTTAAGTCCTTTACTCCTTTTTCCCAAATAGAATGAATAAGCGTAGGCGGAGAACCTACTCCTCCAAACCCCCCGAACATAATCGACATCCCATCATAAAAATAAGTTAACGCTTCGTCAATTGAAGCTAGTTTATGATTTTTCTTTTCCTTCCCCATCGTTACCCACCTTTTTCGAAAGCTCTTTTTCTATATCAATAAATACATTTTCTAAACGCGTCATAAGTTCATCGATTTCTTTTTTCGTAATCGTTAATGGCGGTGCCACCAATATGGCATCCCCGTGTTTTCCATCAAGTCCAGCAGAAGCAGGGTATAAAATAATTCCATTTTCAAACCCTTTCTCAAGGACCATGTTTGTAAAAAGGGCTTCCTGAGGAAATGGTGATTTTGTTGCCACATCTTGAACAAACTCAATTCCACAAAGCAACCCTTTCCCTCGTATATCACCGATAAAGTTGTATTTTTGCTTTAATTGATGCAAGTTTTGAGTAAAGTAATCACTTTTTTCTTGTACCCCTTCGATGATTCGGTTTTTTTCTAAATAACTTAATACACTTAATGCAGCCGCACATGATAATGGATTTCCACTATACGTATGACCACTCATGATCATTTTTGACCCTTTTAATATAGGCTCCATGACTTGATCAGTCATTAAAACAGCAGCTAATGGGGAATATCCAGCGCTCAAACCTTTTCCTAATGTAACAATGTCCGGTCGTATATTCCAATGATCACAAGCGAGCATGAAACCAGTCCGACCACATCCAGTCATCACTTCGTCAGCAATAAGGAGTATGTTATGTTTTCGACATATCTCTTGGATTCGCTCCAAGTATCCATCCGGAGGTGTAATGGCACCTCCTGAAGCTCCAATAACCGGTTCAAAGATAAAGGCAGCGATATGATCAGCACCTATACGGTTAATCATCGTTTCTAACTGATTTGCACAATGAAGACGGCAGGAAGGATAGGTTTTATCAAAAGGACAGCGATAGCAGTAAGGAGGTTCAATCACAGGCCACGCTTCTAAAATGGCATCAAAACGTTCTCTTCGGGTAGAGTGACCGGACATGGATAAGGCCCCTAACGTAATTCCGTGATAACTAATCCAGCGCGAAATGATTTTTCTTTTTTGGGGCAACCCCTTTTCCTGCCAATATTGGACAGCAATTTTTAAGGCGGTTTCGGTCGATTCCGATCCACTGTTGACAAAAAAAACCCAAGGATAGATTTCATTTGTTAATTCACATAGTTTAGATGCTAATATCTCTGCTGGTGCATTTGAAAATTGGGACCTGTAAACAAACGTTACTTTTTTTGCTTGTTCAGCCATTGCATGTAATACTTCTTCAACACCATGACCAATATTGGCTGTTACTGCTCCAGAACAGGCATCTAAGTACTCATTACCGTTCATATCGTATAAGTAAACACCTTTTCCGTAGTCAATGACCGAGTACGTCCGGTCAATAATTGGTTTAATTAGTCGTGAACGTGGCACAAGCGCCCCCCTCCCCTTTCCTTCCTTTCCTTCCTTTCTTTCTATATGTCTATGATTAATTGAAAGAAATCTTTCATTCGATGGACAAAACCTTAAATGAAATGATTACTGGTCCCTCTCTAAAACGACGATTCATTCTGACATTTTTGTAAAAATCAACTAATTACTAGATAATTTTTGACAAAAAGTTTAAAATATTGATAAATATTTTAAACTTTTATCAAGACACACAAAGGGGGGAATACGATGAGGCGGATTTACTTCAAAAAAATAACAAAACTAAAATTTCCTCGTATCCGTCTTCCAAAGTTTTCACTGAAGCGTCGTCAAAATTCACCTAAATCGATCATCCCCGCTCCATCTACAAGCTATTTCTCAACGATTCGCGGGAAAGTGTTACTTTCATTTGGGATTCTTTCAGTCGTTTTATTTGGGCTAACGCTCACATCATATGTAAATATGAAAAAGCTAGAACGAGAGATTGATTACGTTGTCGAACATGACTTGACTGTACATAATGAGGTGCAAGAACTTTCCAAAGCTTTTGTCGATATTGAGACAGGGCAACACGGCTTCGTCATCACTGGCGATGATCAGTTTTTAACCCCTTACAACGAAGGGAAAGAAGTCGTTGAAGAAAAGATGAAAAGTTTGGAGAATTTGTTGAAAGGACAACCAGACCAACTTGAACGACTGGCAGCGATTCAAAAATTCTACCATTTTTGGATGGGATGGATTGATAAAGTTATTGAAACACGACGCTATTATGAACGTGATGTAGCCTTTAGTATGGTAGAATCGTACCAAGGTAAAAATTATATGGACCAAATTCGAACCGAGATTGAAGCGGTCATTGAACAAGAAAAATCTTTATCGAAACAGCGGATTGAAGCCCTACATCATCAAGTATCGATCGCTCAATTCGTCACGATTGCCTTATCAATTTTAGCTATTCTTTTATCGATTTTCTTTGGAATAACGTTATCAAAACGAATTAAAACAAATGTTGAAAAAATTAGTGAGTCTATCGTGGAAATTGCGAATGCTGGAGGAGATTTAACAAAACGCATTGAAGTACATACGAAAGATGAGTTGGCTCAGTTAGCCCAAGATACGAACTTATTAATTGAAGGAATTGGAAGTTTAGTTCGGGAAGTAACAAAACTTGCTGAAAACGTCTCTGCAAGTAGTCAAGAGCTGGTCGCATCAGCGGAAGAAACATCCAAAACCATTTTATCGATTGCTGAAACAACTGGGGAAATTGCCTCCGGTAGTGAACAAACATCATTAAAAATGCACGAATCCCTTGAAAAGATGAATGCTTTAGAAGAATCCGCTCGCTTACTCGATGAAAATGCGAAAAGGGTAAAACAATCAGCAAATGATATGCGGCAAGCAGCACAAAATGGTGGAGATTCAGTAAAACAAGCGGCTCTCATTATGATGAACATTGAGGAAACAATGGCTGATACGACAGCAACTGTAGAGTCACTTGGGGAACGGTCAAAAGAAATCACAAAAATTATTCAAACGATTACCAATATTGCTGATCAAACGAATTTATTGGCACTGAATGCTGCCATTGAAGCAGCTCGTGCTGGAGATCATGGTAAAGGCTTTGCCGTTGTAGCCAATGAAATTAGAAAATTAGCCGAACAATCGCAACATGCAGCTAAAGAGGTTACTGCTATTATTCATTCAATTCAACAAGAAGTCGATACAATTGTAAAGCAAAATCAACAAGGAGTTAAAGAAGTCATCTCCGGAGTAGAAATATCAAACAAAACGACAGAAAATCTTGATCACATTTTACATTATTCGAACCATACTTCATTGATTATTGATGAAATGGTTAAACAAATTCAACAAACGATGGAATTAAGTCATGAAGTAGCTCGCTCCTTCGCCATAGTGAATGAAATTGCTGAAGCAACCGCGGTCAATACGGAAACAACCGCAGCTGCATCAGAAGAAGGTTCCGCCGCGATGGAACAAGTGACAGCTTCGGCTAACGAGCTCTCTAAACAAGCCGAACAACTCCGTGATCTCATTTCCAATTTTAAAATATAAATGAATAATGAGCTGAATAGGTAGAAATACCTTTCAGCTCTTTTTTAATATGAAGATTCGTTATTCAATATCAATGATTTTTTCGTCATATCTTTAGATTGTAATAGGTTTTACAAAATGTAATCGGAACTTTTTGTCAATTATATCTATATTCTTATTATGTTATTTTACTTACAGCCATTCACGACAATCACGTTGTGTTTATTCATCACCCATACCCTTTTTTCAACTGAAAATGAAAAAGTGTCCTAACGTAATAGGACACTTTATCTCTTACCTCGGGAAGTAGCAAACAGCACCAATAATGATGAGTAAAATGAACAATACAACAATTAACGCAAACGTATTTCCAACCCCACACGGATAACCATACCCACCATATCCATACCCGCAACAATCTTGACCGTAGTACATACCTTTCACTCCTCATATCTTTTTGTATTTTTTACTACGGTATGATAGTTGCCTTGTATACGTTTGTGTGTTTGCCTACTTCCTCTGCTAAATTATTTTACTTTTACTGTCATCAATTCTTGTTCTTTCGCATTTACCTCAGTGACATCTTTCTTCTCTAGCGACTCTACAACATCACCATTGGTAATAATCATTGGTGTAATGGTACTTTTCGCCTTTTCTTTTACTAAATCAAGGTCAAACGAAATTAATGGATCTCCTTGTTTTACTTTATCCCCTGTTTGTATATGTGCGGTAAAACCTTCACCATTCATCGATACGGTATCAATTCCAATATGAATTAACACTTCTAAACCGTTTTTTGTTTTGATCCCTATCGCATGTTTTGTTGGGAAAAGTTGAACAATTTCACCGTTAACAGGTGCATAAACAACTCCTTCGGTTGGATCCATCGCCAAACCGTCCCCCATCATTTTTTGGGAAAATACCGGATCTGGCACTTCTTCTAATGGAATAACTTTGCCCGTCATTGGGGCTACAAATGAAACCGTCTTATTTTTTTTAAATAAATTTTTAAACATTGTACTCACCCTCCGAACTACATACTAACCAAATAAAGGTTGTTTTGCAAGTTAGACATCCTTTGAATGAATGTTTATACACGTTTCACACGCCATTTATAAATCCATTTTAGTATGGTCTAATTCACTTTTAGGTGGATACATCCTCCACTAATTTTTTCAATGGGTATGTATATTTAATCAACAAGGATTTAGAAAAAAGGAAAGTATTCGGCTTATACATTTGGATAATGGGAAGGGAGGTTGCGTTTTTCCTTTTCCCCGTTCATAATGGTGAATGAATGTGGAAGAAAGGAGTTTGCCCTTTGAATTTACCAATTCCTTTTATCAATAAAATGAACCATCTGCTTGGGGAAGAAGGAAAATTATTTTTAGAAACATACAACGGGCCCAAAACGTCCGGTTTACGAATAAACGAACAGAAAATAACGAAAGAAGAATGGGAACAGCTCAACCCGTTTCAGTTAACCCCAATCCCGTTTGTACCAAATGGATATTATTACGATGAGTCAAAAGATTATCCAGGAAAGCATCCTTATCATGCCGCAGGCCTATATTATATTCAAGAGCCAAGTGCGATGTTTGTCGCCCAAAATCTAGGTGTACAACCAGGGGAAAAAGTTCTTGACCTATGTGCCGCACCTGGTGGGAAATCGACACAGCTGGCGACATTTCTCGGCCCTCAGGGTTTGCTTGTAGCAAACGAAATTCATCCAAAACGGGTAAAAGCTTTATCTGAAAATATTGAACGCTTTGGATTAAATAATACGTTAGTAACTAACGAAACCCCTGAACGATTAGCCGCAAACTTCCCTGGCTATTTTGACAAAATTTTAGTTGATGCCCCGTGTTCAGGTGAAGGGATGTTTCGAAAAGATCCGGTGGCGATTGAATTTTGGAGTGAAGAACATGTCAATCAATGTGCATTGCAACAAAAACAAATTTTGGCACATGCCATTCAAATGTTAAAACCAGGTGGAATTTTAGTTTATTCTACTTGTACCTTTTCTCCTGAAGAAAATGAACAAACGATTGATTATGTTTTAAAGGAATATCCAGAAATGAAACTTATAAACATCCAAAAAGAACATGGGATTCAACCGGGACGGCCCGACTGGACTAGCTCGCATAACAAACATCTCAAACTGACAGCTCGCCTATGGCCTCATTATGTCAAAGGCGAGGGACACTTCGTTGCTAAATTACAAAAAACAGATGGACCGGAATACGAAAGCCAACCATTTCGCTCTCGGTTGAAAAAAGCCCAGTTAAAAGAGTATGAACAGTTTGTAAAAGAAAACATTCTCCAATTTGAAGCCAATCAATTCTATTTACAAAAACAACATTTATACTCTTTACCTTTTGATTGCCCAGATTTTTCAAAAATAAAGGTCATACGTCCAGGATTACACTTAGGCGAGATGAAAAAGAATCGATTTGAGCCAAATCATGCCTTCGCGCTGCACCTTAAACCAGCGCAAGTACAGCATCAAATCGATTTATCGACAAAATCGGATGAATGGGTCCGATATTTACGTGGGGAGACGTTACCGGGCGAAAAAGATCGAGGATGGATATTGATGACCATTGACGGATATTCCATCGGTTGGGCGAAAGAAGCAAAAGGAACGTTAAAAAACTTTTATCCAAAAGGATTACGCTGGATGTCATAAAGAACAGGTAGCACAAAATAGGCTACCTGTTCTTTATGGTTGGATTTGAAGTAAAAACGAAATATCGTTATTTTTTAAATCGAATGTTTGGGCATAGATTGCTAAATCGTCTCGAATGTTCAATTCTCTCATGGACACGTAAATTTCCTCTTCTTTTGGATCAATCGATACCCATGTTGGTAGGTGGTAAGATTTTTGAATGAGTTTCAGAATAAATGAGACAGGTAAGTTTAAATTCCCTACTGAAACAGATTCTTGTTTTAATAGTAAATCACCATTTTCTAATGCCATTGGTTCAAAGGTCATTTTAAATTGAATTTCTTCCGAAAATACTGGAAGCGATCCATATAACTCGACCTTATCCGTTAAATACACGTCAAATTGTACCGGAGAAGAAATATTTTCTTTTTCTAAATAATGTTTTATCATCTCATTGACATCTTCTTTTGTGGTTTGTAGTTCGATCGCAATTCCTTCACGCTTTGGCATGTCCGTTACTTGTTTTTTTTCAACCGGACGAATTATCCAAACGAGAAAAATGGAAATTGCTATCAACTGTAAGACTACATAGACTAAAAAAATCCCTTTCCATTTGTTCTTCATTGTTACTCCTCTACCTTCATCATTCGATGTTTTCTGTTAGATGAAAGAGGTCTTTCTCTAACACGTAAAATAACCGTTCTGCAATGAATGCATAGCCCTTTTCATTCGGATGAAAATAATCGTCATATAACAAGTCATCTTCTTTATTATAAAAAACTTCTTCTATCGAAACAAAGGATGTTTGCGGATATTGCATGATTACCCTTTTTCCAGTTTCATTCCAATTACGAATGATGGCATCTATTTCTTTAATGTCCGAAAACCATAAGTGAAATGGGTTATATAACCCCACAAGCACAATGCCAATGTTTTTATTTTCTTTACGAATGTGTTGAATGATTTCCTGAAGACGCTTTTCATACTCCACTTTTGCTTCTTCAAAATATGATAGTTTTAAGTGGGTAATATGCTTTTGAAACACTTTCATCACATCATTCCCACCAATGGTAATTATAACGATATCTGCTTCTTTCAACGCGTTTTTCATTGTTTTTTCTTTGTCCAATTTTTTTAATAGCTGATCCGAACGGAGACCTCTCACACCAAAGCTTTCAAATGTGACCTCTTTCACCGATTTTAAAGATTCTAATTTCTGTTGTAAATATGGAACGTACCCTCCACGGTTTGTACGATCTCCAACCCCTTTGGTTAAGGAATCTCCTATGGACACAATCGCCACTTCTTTCGGTATAAAGTCTTTAGGTGGTTTCTCTTTTTCTACAATAGATGTCTCCTTAAAGACATGGGTAGTTGCTCCAGTCCAGGTACACCCATATAATGTAAAAAAAAATGAAATAGTAACGAATAACCACTTAGGCATATTATCCCCCCTTAACACCTTCCGGCCATCGATTCGTCGGATGTAAAAGTTTTTTCTTTAGTTTATGTCACAAAATTGTTAAAAGTTTGCTTCATTTTACCGAACCGTTGCTGTACCTATTAAAAGTTATTGTATGCAGGTTTATCCAGAGTTATCAAGCGCAAAATAAATGGTTCATTGAAACCCTTTTATGCTATGATGATGTTAGTATATACGAAAAGGAGTTGTGCTTATGAAAAAATACTTGTCCTACTATCTACTTCTCCTCTTCGGACTATTCCTAGTGTTATCTGCTTGTTCCTTACAAAGTACCGAGGATTCATCTTCCGTTACCCATACCGAACATGGGGATATTCGTGAAAAAACTTTATCTAAAAATGAACTTCCTAAGTTTTTACAGGCCGCACATCAAGAAATCCAAACTATCTATCAATTGGCTGCAAATCACGAACATGTGCTTAAATATATCCCTTGCTATTGCGGATGTGCGCTTTCCGCCAATCATAAAAACAATTATGATTGCTTTATTTATGAACAAAGTGGACATGCTGTTGTTTGGGATGACCATGGAACAAAATGTAACGTATGTCTAGAGATTGCTAATCAATCAATATATATGTTCCAACAAGGACATTCGGTAAATGAAATTCGCCAAGCCATTGATTCAATATATCAAGAAGGATATGCTCCCCCAACACCTACTCCATTTCCTAGTTAACGAAAAAAGGTGACCAGAAAAATCTGGTCACCTTTTATTTACTCTGCATAAAACATAAATCCAATCGCCCCTGTTCCCGTATGGGCGCTGATGACTGGGGTCGTATCAACAATTTGAACATTTTCAAATCCGGTATGTTCAACTACTTTTTCCTTTAGTTTCATAGCGAGATCGACCGCATCTGCTTGAGCAATACCTACTCCTTTAATCGCTTTTCCAGCCACTTTTTTCAACATTTCGTTTAATAGAAACCTAATGATTTGCGATTGACTACGAACTTGTGTTACTGGAGAATATTCACCGTCTTCTAAACAAGCAATCGGTTTAATATTTAATAAGGAACCGATCAGGGCACGTCCGCGACCAATTCTACCGCCTTTTACTAAGTTTTCCAATGTACTAACAACGACATACAATGACGTATTTTCTTTAATTTCAGTAATTCGTTGAATAATTTCTTCTTTTGAATAACCTTGTTGTGCCATTTTAGCAGCTTCACATACTTGAAAGCTTAACGCTAACGAAATAAAGAAGGAATCTACGACAGTCACGTTGGCCCTCGACAATTGTGCAGCCTGCTCTGCCGTCCGAACGGTTCCGCTTAATTTACCGCTAAGATGAATGGAAATTACTTCATACCCTTCATCTGCCAATTGATCATAGACTTCTTGAAAGCGACCAATCGATGGTTGGGAACTTTTCGGAAGCTCCGAAGACTGCTTCATTTTTTCGATAAATTCTGTTGGCGTAATTTCTGTTCGATCCAAATACGATTGACCATCAATTGTGATGGTAAGTGGTACAACATGGATGTTTAATTTTTCAATTTGTTCATTCGGTAAATCTACTGTCGAATCGGTGACAATACGAATATTTGCCAAAAATTTCACTTCCTATCTATCTACTCTCAATTATTATATCTTTTATGCCATCATATTCAAAAAAAACAACAAAAAGCACGTCTAAACGGCGTGCTTATGCATTATTTTTTAATACGTTCACTTGATAAATTTGTTCATATTCCGTCCATTTTAACACTTTCTTTAAGTACTCACGGAACGAGTACACTTTTTTTGGACTGGACTGGTGGTGAATTTGTGATAAAAACAACTGTAATCGTGCATTTACTTTAAAAAATAACGGATTATCTTCCTCCAATACTGGGATATCCAAGATTTTTACCTTCTGTCCAACATTCGTTCTGAACTCAAGGTTTTTTAATAACAAAATATCAATCCTCTTTTTCACCCGTTTGATTTTATTATAACCTAAAACATTTGCAAATGTTGTCGTAAAATGCGAAAAAATCAATTAAATTTTGACAGATTCATCCCTTTCTATACACAAGGGAACATCGTTTTTTGGAGAATTGACAATCGGTCGCACCGGATATTTTATCAGCATATCGTTTGCAAGTGGTTGTAGAAAATCAGTGGTGTCATGGAACGTATATGATTCCACGTCAAGCCACCGCTTTCTTTCCTCTTCTGTTATTAAAATGACGGGCATCCGGTGATGAACCGATTTCATAAACTCGTTCGCTTCCGTTGTAAGAATGGTACACGTCACCTTTTCATCCCTACCCTCGACATGTCGGTCCCAAAGGGCTGCAAAAGCAAATGGACGGCTATCTTTCCGCATGATTCGAAACGGTACCTTTACTCCGTTCACAAGCCCCCACTCGTAAAAGCTATCTGCGAGCAACAACGCTCGTCGTCGATGAATCAACGATTTGAAACTCGTCTTCTCTTGCAGCGTTTCTGCTCGAGCATTAATTAATGGCTTCCAAGCTTTTCTGTCTTTTACCCATGATGGAATGAGCCCCCACTGGAAATAACCTGCCTTTCGGACGCCGCTGCGCTCAACGACTCCTAACACTGGTTGAGTGGGTGCAATATTATAGCGAAGGTCAAATTCCTCGGGAAAATGGTCAATGAGAAACTCCTCTATTAATTGTTTTGGTTCGACGATTAACGTATAGCGTCCACACATAACTCTTCTTCCTTTTTTATTTTTTTATTCCCACTTTTTTATTAATTAAACCATCTGTCATTTATTTTTTAGGCTATGTTATATGTCATTTTTGATTTTTAGCAAGTTGTTTAAATGAAGCGAAAGTCGGCGACTCCAGCGGGAACAGCCGTGCCAGGCAAGACCCATACTTGAGCGTAGCGAGGGAAGCGGCTTGCGGCTTGCCCGCGGAAAGCGTCCGCCACAAGCGTAATGTATAAATACCAACAGTATCATTTAACAGACATTCATGCCAATTGCCCTTAGCACATCGATGAATGAAATAACAGTAAAAGTTATCCACAGTTATTTTAGGGTAGAGCCATTTTTTTAAAAAACTTGCCGCAAACAAGCGACAAGTTTTACTTAAACCGTTCGTATATTTCAAATTCATAATCATACGGATTTTCTTCATTTTTGGGCCCTTTTTCTCTTTTAACTAATCGAAAGTCTGACCAATCAATGTCTGGAAAATACGTGTCTCCTTCAAACGAATAATGAATTCGTGTCACGTATAAGCGATCGGCAAAAGGAAGAAGCAATTGAAAAATTTGTGCGCCCCCTGTAATAAACACTTCGTCATTTTTCTCGTCGATATAATCTAATAATTGCTCTAACGAATGGAGTATCGTACATCCTTCGGCTTTGTATCTATCATCACGAGTTAAAATGATATTTTCTCGGCCAGGTAACGGTTTGCCTATCGACTCGAAGGTACTGCGTCCCATCACAATTGGATGCCCCATGGTGACTCGTTTAAAATACTTTAAATCTTCGGGAAGATGCCATGGAAGCTGATTATTTTTTCCTATTAACCGGTTTTCGTCCATCGCCCAAATAAACGAAATCATACGCTCACTTCCCCTTTAATATGAGGATGTGGATCATAATCGACTAATTGGAAGTCATCATATGTAAATGAAAAAATATCTTTGACGTTTGGATTAATTTTCATTTTTGGTAACGGTCGTGGTTCTCGTGTTAATTGTAATTTCACTTGATCTAAATGATTAGAGTAAATATGCACGTCCCCAAACGTATGAATAAATTCTCCCGGTTCGAGGTCGCAAACTTGAGCGATCATCATCGTTAACAATGAATAGGAGGCGATATTAAACGGTACACCTAAAAACACGTCCGCCGACCGTTGATACAATTGACACGACAACTTTCCATCAGCTACGTAAAATTGGAATAACGCGTGGCATGGCGGCAGGGCCATTTCATCTATTTCTCCAACATTCCAAGCACTTACGATTAATCTGCGAGAGTCTGGATTCTTTTTAATTTGTTCAACCACATTTGCGATTTGGTCAATCGTTCTTCCGTCCCGCGTGCGCCATGAGCGCCATTGAAAACCATATATTGGCCCTAAGTTACCGTTTTCATCTGCCCATTCATTCCATATACGGACACCGTTTTCCTGCAAATATTTAACGTTCGTATCTCCTTTTAAAAACCAAAGCAGCTCGTGAATAATCGATTTTAAGTGTAATTTTTTTGTTGTTAATAACGGAAAGCCTTCCTGTAAATTAAAGCGCATTTGATAACCGAATGTACTGATTGTTCCTGTACCTGTTCGGTCATTCTTTTGAACACCATGTTCTAATACGTGCTTCATTAAGTCTAAATATTGTCTCATCCGCTTCACCCTTTACAAATTTTCAAGCTTCTTAAAAAAAGAAAACGTCTTTGGCGCTTTCTCCTTTAAAACGGCTTTCGTTTCTTCATTATAATAAAACATGGCAAACGTTTCTGCAAAGTATTCTTCCGGAAAGTTAATAAAATACGGCTGTTTTGGAAAAATCCGTCGTACTTCTTCTTTCCAAATGGATAAAAATTCGCCTTGAATGGATATATCATTGTACACATAACGTTGAATGGAATGGGCTAATTCATGTAGTTCTAAATTTACGGAACCATGCCCCATCCCTTGATCACTATGTCCGATTTTTACTAAGACAATTTTACTACCTCCGATTCCTGGTACATCGTCCCAAGTTAGTGCTGTATGCTCGTACCCACGTGGTTGTACATTCACTAAATGGGAAGCGCTTTTTTGTTCAGTCAACGTTCCAACAAACAATTTTAATTTAATCTGTTCATGATTAATTCGTTCCAGTAATTGAGGCGGCAAACGGTCTAATCGGTTAACAATGGACTCCACCGCTTTTTCATTATATGTTTCATTCGGTAAAATCACTAATTGGGAAATCAATTCTGAAGATTGGAGAGGTAGTTGCTCATATAAGGAAGTTTGGGAATAGGCGATTCCATCGACGGCCGTTGGAGGCTCATACGTACCGAAAAGGAGAAATAATAACAAGAACCAAACTTTTCCTTTTTTTAACATTGCCTTTCTACTTCCTTTCTACGTTGCTAGTTTCCTAGATTCATTATATCAAGATTTAATCATCGAATCTTCTTAAAATACTGGAAACTCTTCGCGCTGTATTCATGGAATAAGTCAGTAGAGAAGGCGAATTAGGTCATAAGAAAAGAAATTTGTCTAAAAAAAGAGAGGTATATCGACAAAATTTGTCGAAATTTAGAGGAAAACTGTTCGCTTAACCTTCTAAATTGTCCGAAAATTCTAGGAAACTGTCTGTATAAGTGGAAAAAGTGCCCTTTATTATGTACCCTTGAACAGAATAACAGTCCTTCATTAACCATTTAGTAAAAAAATCCGACCTTATAAAGAAAGGTCGGATCGTTTTTGTTCTTTTCGCTTCGTTGTCCAATAATGGCGGATAAATGTAACGACAAACATTCCCACAACAATAATAAAAAACGTCGTATGGTCGATATGAATATGGAAAACAGAAAGGAGCATTTTAATAGAAATAAAGAAAATGAGGATATAGGCTGTTGTTTCTAGTTCTGGAATGCGATCGATCAATTTTAAAAACAATCCGGCTACGCCCCGCATCATAAGGACACCTAAGATTCCACCTAACAGGAGAACCCAAACTTTATCGCTAATTCCAAAGGCTGCTAAAACACTATCGACTGAAAAGGCAATGTCCATTAACTCAACCGCTACGACCGTACCCCAAAACGTACCGAACAGCCGAACAAGAATCCCTTTTTGATTTATTCCTTCAAATTCTTCTTCCTGTTTCTCTGTTCGCTTGTCTTTAAAATATTTAATCGATAACCATGCTAAATAACCCGCACCAAGAATTTTGACCCACCAAATTTTAATTAAAAATAAACCTAGACCGATAGCAATAAAACGAAACGTATAAGCACCTAATAATCCGTAAAACAACGCCTTTCTCCGCTGTTGTTCCGGTAAATGCTTAACCATCACCGCTAAAACAAGCGCATTATCAGCAGACAGCAGTCCTTCTAATATAACTAATGTCCCAATTAATCCCCAGCTCACAGGGTCAGACAAAACTTGAATCCACATATCCCAATCAAAAAACTGGGCATACGTTTCAATCATCCCTTGCCAAATTGTTGACATTCAAAAAATCCTCCTCATTAAATGACATTGCTTGTCCGTTATCAGTTTTTAATTGTTTCATAGTTTTCCTTCTAAATCAAGTAACAATTTATGCTGACATCCAATGAGGAGGCGTATTTCGGTCCCAATAAATTTTCCCCAGAGAAAAATGCTCGGTAAATCCATCTTTATATGTATGGTAATGAAAATGAAAATAATAACCATCTAATGGAGGGTGCTCTCTTCGAACGTGAATTCGAAGACGGTCTTCGCTCGTTTTATCATCGTACAAATGAAATATTTTTTCGCTTTCTCCCCGACCAGGTGTGTTTGATATTCGTAAAGAGAATAACTCTTCATCACTTAGTGCGTTTGTAAATGATAAAATCACTTCTTCCATGTTAGGCCAAATCATTTGATGAAATTCCTCTTCAATTTTTCTTTTGATACGTGGACCAAATTTGGTGTATACTTGGGCTTCTGCTTCTTGAAGAAGTACGGATACATATTGTTTTCGGTCATGACTTTCGGATTCTGTAAGTTGAATGGATTCTGACCGCTCGTGCTGTATTTCGCTTTTTTGTCTTTTACTGTCTTTGTCGTGATCGTTTTGATCGGTCCAAAGCGAATGGGACGGGGAGATAAATCCTAACGTAAGAATAGAAATGACGACAACTAAACTACGTTTTAGCCACGTTTTCATCACTAATAGTTCTCCTTTTATATTTCTTCTTCTTTTTTCTACGAATTTCTCCCCCAAAAAGTTTCTAAATAATTCAAAAAGGGTATAAACATACTATAAAAGAATGTTAGAAAAAGGAGGTTTTTTATGGATACGGGTGTTTTTGCCACTGTGGGATTTATTCTTATGCTTATTTATTTTGTTTATTTAACGGTGACCGATTAATAAAATTTTAAAAAAAGATACTGAACCCGCATTTCATACAGGTTGAGCGGATTCAGTATCTTTCGTTTTTTGTAAGGACACCGTAATGAAACGATGCCGATGGCCGACGATACACGTGAAATCCAAACCGTTTAAACCGGCTCGAACGGTGGTAATCTTTTAAAACGACTCTATTTTTAGCGACACGTAACGCTTCTTCGATCATGTTTTCAGTTATATCGTCATAAATTGCCAATCGTTTTAACCCAGATAATCCAGATGACTCATCAATTGTTTGTTCGAACATCGGGTCAAAATAAACAACATCAAAGGAGTTATCCCTTTGTTTTTTTAAAAAGGATTCGTATCGTTCGTTAATAACGTACACTCTCCTCATCGCTTCATCCATTTCTTGGTGGTCAAATGTCCAACGTTTTAACCCATTTTGCACGATATAAGCAATATACTTGTTCCCCTCTAATGCGGTGACATTGCCAGTTCGTCCAACAATTAAGCTCGCCACGATGCTATCTGATCCCATCCCCATCGTACAGTCGAGAAAGGTCATTCCTTTGGTTAACTGAGAAGCTTCAATTAATGGGTCTTTTTCGCCTCGTAACAATCGAATCATCCGGAACGTCGCAGAGCTCGGATGAAAAAAGAACGGGGCTTTACCAAGCAATGGATGAAGCTCAATCCGTTCTTTACCAACGACGATACAGCTGTCGTTTAAACGTCCCATTAGTTGTTTCACCGTTTTTTTCTTTCGGGGAACGTATAGACACCCGAGATCATTAGCGACTTTTTTTGCTTGTTCAATCATCTCTTCATTGGTCCGTCCTGCTGTTGTTACAAACATATCATCACCTAAAAATTACGAGCAGTGTTTGTTAAAGGCTTCGGTTAAATTTTTAATAATATCTTCAATAAATTGATTTTCAATCTCCTCACGAGGAATGAAATGAACTACTTCTTTCCCTTTTAAAAGAGCCATGGACGGGGAAGATGGTTCATACCCAACAAAATATTCTCTCATTTTCGCTGTTGCTTCCCGGTCTTGACCAGCAAACACAGTAACTAAATGATCTGGTGTTTTGTCATTCGCCATCACTGCCTGGGTAGCTGCTGGGCGAGCTAGTCCTGCTGCACAACCACAAACGGAATTGACTACTACGAGTGTCGTTCCTGATACATTTTCCATAAATTGTTCCACTTCTTCTGCTGTTGTCAATTCACGGAAGCCTGCTTG
The DNA here is from genome assembly GCA_017656295.1 of Bacillus sp. (in: firmicutes). NCBI lineage: Bacteria > Bacillati > Bacillota > Bacilli > Caryophanales > Bacillaceae > Bacillus > Bacillus sp. (in: firmicutes). Next base: position 63,035 of record JACDOC010000007.1, read on the forward strand.
CACAAGTTCTTGTCGCATCGGCTTAACTAGTTGACGCATATATTCTTCATAAGCCATTGACATATGGCATAACCTCCTTTTATTTTTACAATAAGCCTTCCTATAAGGCTATGTTATATGTCATTGTTGATTTTTAGCAAGTTATTTATACGGCGGCGACTCCAGCGGGAACAGCGTGCCAGGCAAGACCCTTACTTGAGCGTAGCGAGGGAAGCGGCTTTCACCTTGCCCGCGGAAAGCATCCGCAACAAGCGTAATGTATAAATATCAACAGTATCGTTTAACAGAGCCTATTATAAAGAATGATTTCCTTTTTGTCTTGCTTCCGTCATTTGTTTCCACACAGTTCCTTTGGCCCCTTCTATTTATTCTACTAATTGGGACAAATAATCAAAACGCTCATATAATTGCTCTAACTTTTGATTAAGTGCTTCTAATTCATTCATTAAGTATTGAGCTTTTTCAAAATCCGTGCCTGTTTCATGTAATTGTTGCTCTAAAACTTGAATTTCTTCTTCAACAGAAATAATGTTTCCTTCAATTTCTTCCCACTCTTTTTTCTCCATATAAGTCATTTTTTTCTTTTCTTTTTTTGGACGCAGGGAAGACTTCGGTGGTGATTGTTCTTCCATTTTTGACACTTTTTGAGCATGTTGAACGGCTAAATAGTCGCTATAAGTACCAATGTAACTATCGATTGAACCATTTCCGTTAAAAATAAGAAGCTGGTCTGCAATTTTATCTAGAAAATAGCGATCGTGGGAAACGGTAATGACCACACCCGGAAAGTCCTCCAAATAATCTTCAAGAACCGTTAACGTTTCCGTATCTAAATCGTTTGTTGGCTCATCTAACAATAAGACATTTGGTTGGGACATTAACAATCGAAGTAAATACAGTCGTCTTCTTTCCCCACCGGAAAGCTTGCGAATCGGGGTTCCATGAGTGTGCATCGGAAACAAGAACCGTTCTAACATTTGTGCCGCAGAAATCGTTGTTCCATCACTAAGCTGGACGACTTCGGCTTCTTCGCGAATGTATTCAATCATGCGCAACTGCTCATTCATATCTTCATGCTGTTGTTGATAGTAGGCCATACGAACGGTCGGACCGATCATTAATTCACCTTCATCTAACACCTCTTTTTGGGTAAGAATTCGAAGAAAGGTTGATTTCCCACTGCCGTTTTTTCCAACAATCCCGATACGATCCCCTGGATTTATTAAAAGAGAAAAACCGTCCAAAATGATTTTTTCATCGTATCGTTTCTTAGCATTTTTTATTTCAATCACTTTTTTACCGAGACGCGAACCAGACAATTGAAAATCGAGTTTTTCTTCCGTTCGACGAAGGGAATTTATTTCGTCTTTTAGTTGATCAAACCGATGGAGTCGTGCCTTTTGCTTCGTCGTCCGTGCTTTTGCCCCTCGACGAACCCATTCGAGCTCTTTTCGATATAAGTTTTGTTTTTTCGTAAGCATTTGTGATTCTTGTTCTTCTTTCATCGCCTTCGCTTCTAAATATGCACGATAATTTCCTGAATATGTATATATTTGTCCATGGTCTAATTCTATGATTCGGTTACATGTCCGATCTAAAAAATAACGATCGTGCGTCACTAACAGCACCGCTTTCGGATATTTCGCTAAAAATTCCTCTAACCACCTGATGGAATCGGCATCTAAATGGTTGGTCGGTTCGTCTAAAATTAATAAATCTGGTGTTTCAATTAGTACTTGAGCTAATGCCACTCGTTTTTTCTGTCCACCCGAAAGTTCTCCAACTTTTTGATCTAAACGCTCAATTCCTAATTTGAATAATATAATTTTTGCTTGTGCGCTGACATCCCATGCGTTCAACGCATCCATTTTCTTTTGATATTCAGACAATTCTTTTTGTAACCGTTCATTTAATGGATCTTGTTCAAAACGTTTCAGAAATTGTTCATATTCTTTTGCTAGTTGAACGATCGGCGAAGAACTTTGAAAGATTTGATCCATCACCGTTAAGTGATTAGCTAATTCAGGGGTTTGAGACAAATAGCCGATGGTAAAATCTTTAGGAGCGACAATCGTTCCAGCATCAGGGTCATCAAGTCCAGCTATCAATTTTAATAAACTTGATTTTCCGGTTCCATTTATACCAATTAAACCTACTCGATCATTCTGTTGAATGGTAAAGGATATATCTTTAAATAGTTGTTTTTCACCGTAAGATTTTGATAGATGTTCAATATTCAGCATCAAACTCACCTTTCCACTCTCGAAAAAACTGTTGTAAAAATTGTTCCATATAGGCATGACGTTCGGTAGCAATTGTTTTTGCCGTATCTGTAAAAAGCTTTTCTTTTAATAGAAGCAGCTTTTCGTAAAAATGATGAATCGTCGAAGTACGCTCATTCCGGTACTGCTCAACGGTCATATCCAAGCGAATCGGTAAAGAAGGATTATAGATTAGTTGACCTATTTTTCCACCATATGCAAAAGTTCGAGCGATACCGATTGCCCCAATTGCATCTAATCGGTCGGCGTCGCGAACAATTTGCCCTTCAATCGACGATAAATGTGCTTCGTTGCCACCTTTATATCCAATTTTTTCGATGATGTCTACAATTTTGTTTTGTTGTGAAGAGGGAATACAATTTAAAACAAACCATTCCATTAATTCTTGCTTTTCCCGTTCGACGTCAGAAACTAATTTGTCGTCTAACACATCGTGAAAGAGCGACGCAAGCTCAATGATGAATGAATCTCCTTTTTGTTCTTTGTTAGAAATATATAGGGCTAATTTTCGAACACGATCAATATGGTACCAATCATGACCGGTCGAATCGTTTCCTAATTTCTTTTGGACATACTGTTCCGCCTTTTGAATCACTTCCATCATACCGTATTCTCCTCTCCATCCTCTTCTCAAGATTCTTGGGCCAATTTTTGCAACGTTTCCTTCATCATCTCTACTTGAACTAAAAGTTCATTCATCATTTCTTCTTGTACAGGTTTCGGAAAGTGGATGATGATTTCTGTTGTTTTCGGGTGGGAGGTAGAAATAATTTGACGAATTTCATATATTCCATCTTCTCCCCACACTGATTGGATGACGCTTAGTTTGGAAGATAAAAAGGAAGATGGTCCTTCAAATAATACGGTTACTGTGGCTCCGCTTTCCAAACCTAAACGGGGGATTAATTCCGATGCCAGTTGGGCTAAAGTTGCTTTTAATGAAATAGATGCTCGTACTTTTTCACACAACGGAAGGTGAAACGTAATTTCGTATTCTCGAGATAGGCTCGCTAAGTCGATAACGTCCTTCCGGTTTTCAATTAAAAGCGTACCGCTTAAATCAGCATCATAAACGGCACCTTCGAGAACCGTTTTCATATTGTCAAAAGCAGTTGGGTCAAACATTCGATCACCTCATATCTTACATAGAAAAGACAGGGGAGCTTTGGTGAGTCTCCCCTTTATTACGTTATTAGAATAATCCAATAGCTTGGCCTTTTTCAGTGACGTCCATTTGAAACGCGGCTGGATATTTAGGTAATCCAGGCATGGTCATCACATCCCCTGTTAGTGCGACAATAAAACCAGCACCTAAGCGAGGAACAAGTTCACGGACATGGATTGTAAAATCAGATGGACGTCCGAGCAGAGTTGGATCATCCGATAAGGAATATTGCGTTTTCGCCATACAGATTGGGAAATGGGTCCATCCGTGGCGCTCTAGTTCGGATAATTGTTTTTTCGCTTTGGCCGAAAATTCAACCTCTTTTGCTCCGTAAACAGTAGTCGCAATGACTTCAATTTTTTCTTCGATGGATTGTGAAACATCATAAAGTGGGGCAAATGCTTGAGAATCTTTTTCTATTTGTTCCAACACTTTTGTCGCTAACGAGCGACCCCCTTCCCCACCTTTCTCCCATACTTCTGTTAATGCAAATGGATAGTCGTGTTCCGTGCACCATTGCTCTATCGTGTGTAGTTCCTCTTGTGTATCAGTTATAAATCGGTTAATCGCCACAACCAATGGGACTCCAAATTGTTGAATCGTCTCTATATGCTTTTGTAAATTGGCTAATCCCTTTTGTAAAGCAGCTACATTTTCTTCTTTTAAATGTTCTTTTTTGACGCCACCGTGCATTTTTAAGGCTCGAACCGTTGCAACAATGACGACAGCGCTTGGTGACACACCTAACGCTCTTGATTTAATATGCATAAACTTTTCCGCTCCTAAATCAGAACCAAAACCAGCTTCTGTAACGACATAATCAGCTAATTTCATCGCTGTACTTGTCGCCATCACACTATTACACCCATGGGCGATGTTAGCAAAAGGACCACCATGCACAAGTGCTGGGGTATGTTCAATTGTTTGAACAAGATTTGGTTTTAGCGCGTCTTTTAATAATAGGGTTAATGCTCCTTCTACACCTAAATCTTTAACCGTGACGGGTTCTTTATCCAGATTGTACGCCACAACTATACGAGACAGCCTCTTTTTTAAGTCCGACAAGCTCGTAGCGAGACATAAGACGGCCATCATTTCTGATGCCACCGTAATATCAAATCCATCCTCACGAGGAACGCCATGACCAGCTCCTCCTAATCCAACAACTACTTTGCGTAAGGCACGGTCGTTTAAATCTAAGACGCGTTTCCAAACAATTCTTCGCTGGTCAATACGAAGTTCATTTCCTTGATGAATATGATTATCAATAAATGCTGATAGCGCATTGTTAGCGGTTGTTATCGCATGAATATCGCCTGTAAAATGGAGGTTAATATCTTCCATGGGCAATACTTGCGCATACCCTCCACCAGTTGCTCCCCCTTTAATCCCCATCGTCGGTCCAAGTGATGGTTCGCGCATCGCAATCATCGCTTTTTTTCCTAGCTGATTAAGAGCATCTCCTAATCCGACTGTCACCGTCGATTTTCCTTCCCCAGCCGGTGTTGGATTAATGGCTGTCACAAGAATTACTTTTCCATCCTCTTTTGTTTTTAACCGTTCAATAGCTTTGAACGAAATTTTTGCTTTATATTTTCCATAAAGTTCGATGTCATCGTCGGATAAACCAATCGTTTCTGCAATTTCAGTAATTGGACGTAACTTCGCTTCTTGAGCTATTTCGATATCAGATTTTACCTTTATTTCTGTGAACATGATGTTTCCTCCAATCGATCCTGCAGTCTCTCTCATTTTAGCATGTCCGAAAATGAAATAACTCTATAGAGTGAAAAAAAGGGAAAAGTATTTGTATTCGTTTGTGGCTCGCGTTTAGAATGGAGGAAAACGGTCTGGTAATTAAATAAGATTATTTAAATCCAAAAATGTGTCTAGAATCGAAAGAACATGATTCGTCTAATGTGGAAGTTTGTAAAGAATTCGACTTGATTCATTCCATATAAACGAAAAAAGCAGGTATTTAACCAGCTTTTTTACATCTTTTGCAAAACAAATAGCCACATAAAGGTTAGCGCTTGTTTCAGTTCTAACGGTAAATGACTAACGAGGGCTTCCGTGACCCCGCGTTTGTACACACCCGCTTCTCCAACCTTTTTCCAACCTTGTAAAGTCGCTAATCGTTCGAATTCCCACGGCATCATTGTATTACATATCACTTTTTCGCTTAACAAACGTCCAAAACTATTCGTTCGTGGATGAGCGGTCGGTCCTAAAATGCCAACAACTAGATAACCTTCTGTTTTTAAAAGACGTCTCCATTCTTGTAGCACTTCGTTCGGTGATTCCGTCCATTCAATTGAATTAATGGCTAACAAGGCGTCAAATGAATCATCCTTAAAAGGGGTTTTACCAATATCCCCTTGGACAAATCGAAGCCCATCTCGTTCCCTCTTTTTCGCCAAATCCACCATTTCGTGGGACAAGTCTATGCCAATCACATCATAGCCATTTATCGAAAGCAAGTAAGAGCCATACCCGTCACCGCATCCTAAATCACAAACGGTTAGTCCTTTTGGTACAAACTTTGTAAACAACGGAATAATCGACTTTCGGCTTCCGCTTTCCCACATGTCTTTACTACGTTTATGCCAATCCTTTGCCTTTTCATCCCATGCTTGCTCTGCTTTCTGTTTCCAAGATGTATCCATATCCATCTCCTTTAAAACATTTATTGCAAACATCGTATTATTTACTTCTTCGTATCTCTTTTAAATCCTTCCTTATGGACAAAACCATATTGGATATACTAATACTAACTAATAAAAGAAAGGAAAGAACAATGGAATATATTGAAAAAGTACAATTAAATCATTTTGGTGACATTATTAGCTTTCAAACGAATACAGGAAGAATTATTTCGTATCGAAAAGCACTGCAGGAAGCAGAAAACGGCTTAATTCAAGGAGCATATGTAAAAAATAAACGGCTATACAACGAAGAAAGCGGAGAGGAGTTTCATCAGTTTCCACTCTTGGATGGGGAATAAGAAAAAGCTGCCTATAATGGGCAGCTTTACGAATTTTGTTCGTTTTTTTCTTGAATGATTCGTAATTCTTGAACACGTTCCGGATTTTCTTCAAAAAATTGGACGAGATCACCGATGCGATCGATGGAGTCCCAACTGAGGTGATGCTCTATCCCTTCCACATCTTCATATATATTCTCCTCTTTGACGCCAATCAGTCGCAAAAACTGCTCTAATAATTCGTGACGGTCTACTAAACGTTTTCCAACTTTTCTTCCTTTGGCCGTTAACACGAGCCCACGATATTTTTCATAAACAAGGTAGTCATCTTTATCAAGCTTTTGGACCATTTTCGTTACAGAGGAGGGATGGACAGAAAGAGCTTCTGCTATATCCGAAACACGTGCATAACCTTTTTGCTCAATTAAAAGGTAAATTTGTTCAATATAATCTTCCATACTCGGTGTTGGCATCCCTTACCCTCCTATACGAAATAACATGAATCATTAAAAGTTTACTATAATACAAAGGAATTAACAAGGTAGGATACCAAATTATTGCTGAATTCGGATGGACCGTTGGGACCACCATTTAGAAATAAGCCCATATTTAGGCGAAAATAAGAATACAAGTAAGAAGACAACACCCGCCATCGTAGCCATGGCACCGGAGATCGATACGTCCAAATAGCGAGCTGTGTAATAGCCAAGCACGGCATCAATACATCCAATACATGCACTTAAGACAAGCATATTGGAAAATTTATCGGTTAATAAATATGCGGTAGCTCCAGGTGCGATTAACATCGCTACGACTAGAATCGCCCCTACACTATCAAAAGCTGAGACGGTCGTAACTGAAACCATTCCCATTAACAAATAATGAATAAAAATAGTTGGTAATCCAATTGCGGCAGCCAAACCTGGGTCAAATGAAGTAATTTTAAATTCCTTGTAAAAGAGAACGATTAGTAATACATTCAAAATGAAAATAGATGTAAGCATAACAACCGATTTCGGGGTGCTACCTATTATTGGAAGTTCAACAGTATTCCAAGGAACAAACGCAATTTCACCCATCAACGCATGCTCGACGTCTAAATGAACGTTTCCAGCATAAAGAGAAATTAATATAACCCCTAAAGCGAACATTGACGTAAACACAACACCAATCGCCGCATCTTCTTGGATACCACTGCTGTTAAACAACTGCACGATAAACGCTGTTAATAATCCAGCGACCGCAGCTCCGATAAGCATGTAAAATCCATTTAAGCTATGGCTAATTAAAAACGCCATAACAATTCCGAGCAATACTGTATGACTAATGGCATCCGCAAGCATCGCCATTTTTCTTAATATTAAAAAGCTCCCGATGACGCCGCAAGAAATACCGACTAAACATCCTGTTAAAATAATCCAAGCTTCATAGCTCATAGGACCCTTCTCCTTTTGAATAATACGCATACTTCGTTACATAGGGGAAACCTTCTTTTTGACGAAATTTCTTCTCCATTTGCCGAACCGCTTGTTCATTTACCGTGTCAATTGTTGCTTGGTCTAACAATTGCGATTCTTTTACCGATAAAGTTTGAGGATACATTTCCGCAAACACACGAAGACGTTCAATCGTTTGCCATTGTTCACCTTTCGCTTTTCCTTCATCGGTAAGCTGGTATGCTTCGTTTTTCGTTTCAATCCAGCCATGGCGTTCCAATTTCTTTAAAACGAAATAAAGTTCCCAGGAAGCTGTCCGTACGTGTTCCGATAATTTAGTAAAAGGTAGCGGCTTATTTTGTTCAAGCAAGATCATTAATACTTTGGCTGCTGCAAGTTGCCAGTCGTTTATCTTACGTCTCCACCACTTGGCCAAAAGTCCGCGCTTTGGAGCAAATAAGATTGACACAAGAAAGATGGTCGTACTCGTTAACACGATAAATGGGCCAGTCGCTAAACTTCGCCCAAGGGTGCTTATGAGTGTTCCAATAACACCAGAGATAGCACCTACCGTTCCTGAAATAATGACCATCCAACCTAACGAATCGGTCCAATACCGAGCCGAAATGGCTGGAATAATAAGCATTGCCGACATCAAAATGACCCCGACGGCTTGAATCCCGATAACCACTGTAATGACAAGTAACGTTGAAAATAAAAAGTTTAAAAACCCGACAGGCAACCCTATTCCTTGGGCAAATTGCGGATCAAAGGTCGATACTTTAAATTCTTTAAAAAGGAAAAACGTAACTATAATTAACACAACAGCAGTGCCAGCCATCAATTGGACGTCTTTGGCAATCATGGATGCTGCTTGCCCAAAAATAAAGTCGTCTAAGCCACTTTTATTTCCTGAAGATGATTGAATCACTTTTGTTAACAAAACAATACCTAAGCCAAAAAAGACAGATAAAACAAGCCCTATCGCTGTGTCCTCTTTTAAACGAGAATGTCCCGAAATGAATTGAATCGAATAGGAAGCGAGCAAACCAGTAAGGGCGGCACCTACCAACAAGCCGAGCATATGTTTTTCGCCCATGAATAAAAAGGCAAGGCATATTCCAGGAAGGGCAGCATGGGCCACCGCATCACCGATTAAGCTTTGTTTTCGTAACAGTGCAAAGCTACCTAAAACACCACTAGCCACCCCAAGTAACAAAGTTCCAAGAAGAACCCATTGCGTATTGGCATCTGTTAAGATTGAAGTCCATATTTTTTCCATTGTTTCTCCCTCACTACGGTTGAATAACCATGGAATTTTGTTCTAAAAAGGAGAGTCGGCCACCGTATGTTTGTTGTAAATTTTCTATTGTGAAAACGTCTTCTGTTGGACCTTGGGCAATAACTTTTTTGTTTAACAATAACACCCAATCAAAATACTCTTTCACCGTTTGTAAATCGTGATGAACTACTAAAACCGTCTTTCCTTTCGCCTTTAAATCATTTAAGATTTGGATAATCGCTTTTTCTGTTGCAGCATCAACCCCAACAAACGGTTCATCCATGAAGTACACTTCCGCATTTTGGGCTAGGGCACGTGCTAAAAAGACCCGTTGTTGTTGTCCACCTGATAATTGGCTTATTTGTCGGTCGGCATAGCCATCCATACCAACCCGTCGCAAGCATTCCATTGCAATTTCGATGTCTTCTTTGGAAGGACGGCGAAACCATCCAATATGGCCATACCGTCCCATTAAAACAACATCTAAAGCGTTCGTTGGGAAATCCCAATCAACAGAACCACGTTGGGGAACATACCCAACTTTTTTCTTTTTAGGTGAATATTTTTCACCGAAAATTGTAATCTCTCCCGAAGCGCGTGGAATAAGACCTAATACCGCTTTTATTAACGTAGATTTACCTGCCCCGTTTGGACCGATAATCCCAATTAGTTTTCCGCTTGGAACGGAAAAAGTCACATCGATCAAAACCGGTTTTTTATGATAAGCGACTGTTAATTGTTTTACTTCTACTGGATTCATATCGAACCCTCCCTATTTTAACGCCTCTACAATCGTATCGACGTTATGCTTATACATACCTAAGTACGTACCTTCTTCTGTTCCTTCTTCACCCATAGCATCAGAGTACAATTCTCCTCCAATGGATACATCATGGCCTTTCTTCTTTGCTCCTTCAATCACTGCTTGAATGGAGCGTTCGGAAATAGAAGATTCAATAAAGACGGCTTTAATATTACGTTCGACTAAAACATCCACTAAATGTTGAATGTCCCCTAATCCGTATTCGGAGTCCGTACTTAGTCCTTGAAGTCCCTTTACTTCCATATTATAGGCAGCCCCAAAGTAGTTGAATGCATCGTGAGCGGTTACTAACACACGTTGAGAATCCGGAATTAATGCCATTTGTTCTTCAGCGTATTTCTTTAATTGATCTAACTTTGCAAAATATGCTTCGGTATTTTTTTCGTATTCTTCTTTATGCTCTGGATCTAATTCAATTAATCCTTTTTTCACTTCTGTTAACGCTAGTTTCCAAAGGTCAATATTAAACCAAATGTGTGGATCAATTATGTTTGGATCTTGAGGATCTTTCCGTAACTTTTCTTCAGGAATGGCTTCAGCAATCGCATACGCAGGTTTTTCTTTGCTCATATTTTCAAAAATCTCTAGCATTTTCCCTTCTAAATGTAAACCATTGTAAAAAATGATGTCTGCATTTTGTAATTTTTGAATATCGCTATGCGAAGCTTTATATAAGTGTGGATCGTCACCAGGTCCCATTAAGCTGTCAACTTCTACGTATTCTCCACCAATATTTTTTACCCCATCAGCTATTTGGGCAATGGTCGTCGTGACATGGATTTTTTCATTTTCGTTTCCAGTCTCAGTGGATTCATTGGAACATGCGGCTACACTTAATAACAACATTGATACCATAAAAAACATCCATACTCTCGCAACTTTCATTAAAAAACCCCTCCTAATTGTGTACAATCAACTATTTTGCCCTCGGGCAAATTTTAACGAAAAAAATATAGATAGTTCATGTGTATGCTAGGCGTTTATTAATGTGCCTAATTTTTTTCGTAACCCTATAATTTTTTCCCTAGTACAAATTTTATGTTATGGCTCAAACCACGTCAACAATTTTGTCATGATTGAACTAATTTTTTTGGCTGTGTTATATGTCTGTTGATTTAGTAAGGATTCACATGAAGCGAAAGGCGGCGACTACAGCGGGAACAAGAAGCCAGGCAAGACTCATACTTGAGCGTAGCGAGGGAAGCGGCTTGCGGCTTGCCCACAGAAAGCGCCCGCCACAAGTGTAATGTATAAATATCAACAGTTTCGTTTAACAAAGCCAATTTTTTTAGAAAGTTAAAACGTTGGGTTCCACAATCATCTTCAACTCTCCCTGACAATATTGCACAGAATCAACACAATTGGTAACCAAATGAAAGTAAAAATTTCTGAAAATCAAATAGGCCCACAAAGATTGTAAAAATTTTTTCAATTTCTTGACTCGACGATTTCAATAGTGTATAGTATAGTCATCATTTAACAGAATATGTTCCGCCATTTTATGGTAGCCTGAATATATTCCGTTTAATGATAATATATTTTTAAAAAAGCCAGTGTGCTTGAAAGGTTTAGGAGGATTAGAAACATGCAAAACGGTAAAGTAAAATGGTTTAACAATGAGAAAGGCTACGGATTTATTGAAGTTGAAGGCGGAGACGATGTTTTCGTTCACTTCACTGCAATCCAAGGAGAAGGGTTTAAAACGTTAGAAGAAGGTCAAAAGGTTTCTTTTGAAATTGTGGAAGGTGCACGTGGTCCACAAGCAGCGAACGTTGTCAAATTATAATTCAAACTTAATGACTATATAAACAAAGGGCTAACACAATTGTTAGCCCTTTTCGTTATGTCAGTTTTCGACCGATTTTCTTTATTTTTTCACCAACCGTACATTGCTGAATACAAAATTTATGTGCAAAGGTTTTCCCAAATTCTTTTCGAAAATGTGCTTTTAACCAACACCCATCACAATACATGGTTAGTAGTTCATCTACTTGTGCTATGACTTCTTTTCGCTTCAATTGTTTTCCAACCCCTTACGTGTCAATCCTTGAATGACTGTAGATGTTTTTTCCTTCAACTGCTTGTTTAGCTAATTGGTCGGCTTCTCTATTTTTGTTTCGATGAATCGGTTCGAATTGAAACTGTACAGATAACTCTTTTCTCTTTTTTTCGATACGCTCAATCCAGCGATGTAACTCATCTTCATAACACGGCCATTCACCACTTAGTTGATTAAGAACCACCAATGAATCACCACGAATTCGACATCGTTGATATTTTACACCTAAGTCTTCCAAAAGTTGCATCCCAAACTTCAACGCCGCAAACTCTGCTTCATTGTTATTCGTCAATTGTTCAACTACTTGGTTCGCACGAACGCGCCATTGTTCCGGACCCTTCTTATAATAAATGACAACCCCAAGACCGGCAAGAAGTGAGTCACGTTGAAACGTACCATCAAAATAAACGGTGATGTCCGTTGGTTCTGCTTCCCATTTCTTTTGTAATTTTATCAATTCCTTTTTTGACCAAGTTACCCCTAATTCATCGATAAATTCAAAGTTTTTTCCTCTATTTTTATGCTGAAGATCTTCAGCGATGGCTAACAAGTCTTCCGGTAAACCCCATCCTGTTTCCATTGGTACTTCTAAATTGGAAGAGAGCGTATACGTAAATAGCAGTTTTACTTTCATCTGAATCATCCTTCTAGATTAGAATAAATCGTTTCAGTGGGCGGTCATTTTTTGTATAGTATATTTATTATGATAAATATATCAGTTTTTTCACGTACTGAAGCAACTTTTAAGGAGGTTGAACAGTTTGGTCGAAGTATACATAGACGGAGCTAGTGCTGGTGACCCTGGGCCTAGCGGAGCAGGGATTTTTATTAAACATGAAGGTCAAGTTTCCCGCTATTCATTTTATCTTGGAATCATGGACAATCACGAAGCGGAATTTCTTGCCTTAGTAAAAGGACTAGAAATATGTGTAGAAAAAGGGTACTCTATCGTTTCGTTTCGGTCAGATTCCCAAGCCGTTGTAGCCGCCGTCGAAAAAAAGTATGTTAAAAATAAACGTTATGCTGCTCAGTTAGACCGAATCCTAGCTCTAATCGACAAGTTGGACTTATTTTTTATTAAATGGATTTCCAATCAAGAAAATAAGGTAGCTGATGAGTTAGCACGCCAAGGAATCCGATTAAAGGGGGAGCATAATGAATAAACAGTTGGCCGATTTTATTTTATTGTCCATCGCATTTATTTGGGGTGCTACCTTTGTGATCGTTCAAAAAGGAATTACTCAACTAGATCCATTACTATTTAATACCGTTCGCTTTTTTGTAGCTGGATTATCTTTATTATGTTTGATCCCATTTATGAATCGGTCGATTCAGTGGACGCGAAAAACAATCCTACATGGGGCGGTTCTTGGAGTTTTCTTAAGCCTCGGTTATGGACTTCAAACGATTGGCTTGTTATATACTTCCCCATCTAGAGCTGGATTTATTACCGGATTAAGTGTTGTTATGGTTCCTTTGTTTTCTTTTATTTTGATAAAAAAAGCACCCCAACCTTTGGCCATCTTTGGCTCCCTATTAGCGGCCGTTGGTTTGTATTTTTTATCATTTGGTGATGCTAAGCCATTTAATATTGGTGATGTTTATGTTCTTTTCTGTGCCTTCGGATTTACACTTCATATTATATATACAGATTGTTTTGCCCGGCAAAGTCCAGCTTTTGAGCTAGCTGTCAGCCAACTTTTTACAGTATCCTTGCTTAGTTTAGTGGGAGCGCTCCTCTTAGAAGATGTTTCGCAAATTTTGGACCGCTCGATTATGTTTCATCGAGATGTCTTAATTGCATTATTTGTTACGTCATTATTTGCAACCTCTTTTCCATTTTTCGCTCAGACTTATGTTCAAAAATATACAACACCTGCTCGCGTTGCCTTAATCTATACGATGGAACCAGTATTTGCTGCCATCGTCGCTTATTTTTGGATCGATGAGCGACTTAGTATGATTGCTACAATAGGGTGTCTTTTCATTTTTATCGGTATGGTTTCTTCTGAACTACCTTCTTCAATTGTTCGGAACATGCTAAAGGGAACAAAATAACTTCCCTGTCGGTGTGCATAAAACTGAACATGATTGGAACACTAACATGTGGAGGTGACGGAAATGTCCAAAAACCGGGCGAACAATCGTGGACAGCGTACTGAAGGAGTCAATCCTCAAGGATATGCCGAAAGCGGACCAACACCACAGCCGAAAAGTACGCTAGAAAATGCGGCGAAAAAATCGAATCAAGCGTAATGAAAAAAAAGAGCATAAAGAACCCGTTTACGCCTAGTCGTAAACGGGTTCTTACCTCAGGCTAGAAGCTGCATCCTTGATTCATTGGTTAAATAGCGAATCACGTAGCGAAGCTCAAACTGGTGTAACGTTTCGATATCCACTTCAAGATTAAAATTCCATTTCATTTGTGCGAAATTAATTGCTAAAGGAACGTCACAATAAATCTCCGCTAAAGTACGCGATAACCGAAGCATTTCTTTATGTTCGGTGATTTTCTTTTGTTGTGCTGGCGTCAGTTCGTGCACTTGCTCAAGTAGTTTTTCAACCGTTCCATAGGTTTTTATTAATTTTAAAGCTGTTTTTTCTCCAATTCCTTTCACCCCGGGATATCCATCACTAGCATCACCCATCAATGCTTTCACTTCAACCCATTGGGATGGATGAATCCCTTTTTCCTCAACAAATTGTGATTCTGTATATTTTTTATAATTTCCAATTCCTTTTTGCAATAAATAAACATTTACATCATTTGCTAAAAGCTGTAATAAGTCTTGGTCCCCAGTGACAATACTTATCCGATGCGATAATTGTTTCGTCATCGTCCCAATACAATCATCGGCTTCATACCCCGAAACACCAATATTGATAAATCTCAGAGCGGTCGCTACTTCCTTCACCATATCAAATTGTGGGACCAGTTCATCGGGTGGGGCTTCCCGATTGGCTTTATAATCAGAAAACAATTCGTCTCGAAATGTTTTACTTCCCATATCCCAGCAGATGGCGATGTGAGAAGGTTGGATTTCAGCAATCGCCGCAAACAAATGTTTAAGAAATCCTTGCACACCGTTTGTCGCTATACCATTTGAATTTCTCATCCAATGACCCGTAACGGCTGTTGCGTAATACGACCGAAATAATAAGGCCATCCCATCAACTAATAATACGTTTGTAGACAAAGCGTTCACCTCTAACGATTCTTTTTTGTTTCGACTTCATTCGTATCGTAAGAAATCCAATCACTAAAGCTACCAACATATAACTTTACGTTTTGATAGCCTGCTTCAAGTAAAGATAAAACATTTACTGTCGCCGTAACCCCAGAACCACAATATACAATTAATGGGTCATTTTTTTTCCATATCGAAAAGCGCTTTTGTTGTTCTTCCACAGGTTTTAATCGATCGTTTTTTACACCAGTTTGCCAGTCAATATTTACTGCCTTTGGAATATGGCCGGCCTTTTTGTCAATCGGCTCAACTTCACCTAAATACCTTTCCTTTGCCCGTGAATCGATTAAAGTGGTTGGATGCCCTTTTGTGTTCACCACATCTTTTACTTCTTCAAAAGTAGCTAAAAGTTGTGGTTGCACATGTACGTCAAACGACCCTCTTATCGGCTGTGGGACATCTTTTGTAATTGGTAAGTTCGCTTTTCTCCATGCATTATAACCACCATTTAATACATACACTTGAGGGTGCCCTAAATATATGAGCATCCACCAACAACGGGCGGCAAAAGCGGACATACCATCATCGTAAACAATGACAGGGACGGTAGAATCCACCCCTTTTTGTTCAAACATTTCTTTTAACGTCGACTCATCAGGTAACGGATGGCGGCCCCCATGTACACCAACTGGTGCAGATAGTTCTTTTTCTAAATCTACATATATTGCTCCAGGTATATGATCATCCGAATATTTTTTTAATCCTTCTGTTGGATCTTTTAATGAAAAACGACAGTCAAGAATAGTGATTGAATTCTTTTTCGAAAGTTGTTCGAACAACCATTCTTTCTCTTTGATATATTTCACTACCACTCCATCCCTTTCTTTTTCATTAATTGAACGACTTGTTCTTTTGGGTGCCAACAATTGAATTGATACGTTGGTTTTGTTTCATACCCAAGCCTGTGACAACGGTAAATGGTCCGTCCTTTTTCTTTTTCAACACGAAAATGAATACATGTAGCACAGACGTGAAATCGATTTGTTTTGACCAACCCATCCCCTCCCGTTTTAATCGGATAGTTCTTTCCATAACTTCTGAAGTGCAGAAACATCGATGGTCATCTCAAGAGCTTTTAGCACCACATTCATTTGGTCGTGCACTTCAACTTCTAATTGGTTAATCATTTGCTCAAATTTTTCGTTAAATAATGGTTTGTACCAATCCAGCAGTCGTTTTTTCTGCAAATGTAAATATTCTTTCGTTAGCGGTTCAAGTACCTTTGTCAATTCCTCTACCATCTTTTGTTTTTCGTTCTTTTCAAAAAATGATTTCGGATTTTTATACAAAGATAACGCCTCGTTGAAAGATTTTTCAGACACGTTTTCAAAGGCAGATTCAAATGTCGGTGTGTCCCATGAAAATAGTTCGATTTCAGAAAAAAATAAATCATCATTGAACTCTTTTAATTGATTAACAAGGCCCTGGCGTTTATTGGCAATCGTTTTCTCCATAAATTTTTCCGCTCGTAAACTTGTTGCTCGCATTTCTTGAGCTAAGTCATAACCAATTGCCCCGATAAATTGATTCAATGCCTGACGAAGAGCACCTTTTACGTCTTTTACTTGACTATGAAGAATGGATGGGTGAAACGCTTCTTTAAAGAAATCATTAATTCGGAAAAAAACACGTTGTTTAATATAAAAAACTAGTTCCTCTATTTCTTGTTCCACGCTTTTCCATGCCATATTTAGATCCGTTGTTCGCAATAGGTTTGTCATGGTGTGTCGATTATTTTCCACTTGTTCACGAGTTTGTTTTTTTGTTTCTTCATCCGCTAAATGAGAGGCGATGAATTTTTTCAATAGGTTAATAGCTTTCTCATATTCCGCTTGTGCGGCTTTCATGGTAATTTCCATGAGCTCATTTGAAATAAAGTGCTGGAATGATGATTCAAATGTACGAATTCCCGAATCAAATTCAATTGGTTCCCCTTGCTTTTCTTTTAAAGCGAATAAACTCGATACGCCAAATATACGTGGAAAGCGAATACCGTACGATTGTAACTGTTCGCGAATATACCGAATGACGGCTTGTTGTTCGTCTTCGGATTGGGCTAAATCAATTGCATTCACAATAAAAAACATTTTGTCTAATTCAAAAGAGTCTTTTACTCGCCCTAGTTGAATTAAAAATTCACGGTCGGCTTTCGAAAACGCATGATTGTAATAAGTAACATAGAAGATTGCGTCCGCATTTTTAATATATTCAAACGCGACACCAGTATGGCGAGCATTGATGGAATCAGCGCCTGGTGTATCTACTAGCGTAATTCCTTTTTCGGCATATGGACTATGGCAGTAAAAGTCAATGGATTCAACAAAACAAGAGCGTTCTTCTCTTGAGACATATTGCTCAAATTCTTCACGGTTTACTTTTTTCGAATTTCCTAAATAAGGATAATGTTCTTTAAATCCTTTCACAAAAGCTTGTAAAAATGATTGGTGAACTTGGGCACCGTCTTGACCATCGGTTTGATGTTGTAAGGCTTCCCATTTTACTACTGCATCTTGTAAATCGTTCACGCGAATGTCGAACGCGGCAAATGCTCGTTGAACATCTTCAAGCATCGCCTCTTTTGTTTTAAAGGTGATGACTGCTGTCCCATGAGGATGATCGTTCGTTGGCGGAACAATCCGGTTAATGGCTGCTGTTGTAGGATTAGGCGATACCGGTAGTACACGTTCTCCGAGCAGTGCATTCGCAAACGAAGACTTTCCAGCACTAAACGCTCCGAACAAGGCAATGGTATACGTTCTTGATTCCATTCGTGTAGCTTTATCTTGTAGTTGTTGTACTGTTCGATCAAATCCCGGTACAGATTGTAATCGATGGGCAGCTTCACGTAGCTTTTGTACCATGTCATTCGAATGGTATACTTTAGAGGCAACGTTTTGTTCTTTTTCTGAAATAGGCTCGTCTTCCTTATTTTGTTCTTGGTGTTGATCTAACTGTTTATCTAAGCCGTCAATTTTTTGAAAGAACTCGTTTTCCCATGTTTGGATCCATTCTATCAGCTGTTCCGGTTGCTCTACATCTTCAAAAAGCAACTTTAATAGACGATTTTTTGAAAGGGCTAACTCTTCATCTAACGCTTCTATTCGTTCATACGCTTGAACCCGTTTTTTCGCTTCGTTCCAAGATTGCTTTAAACGTTTCCGTTTATCTAATCGTACTTCTTCCACTCGTTGTATTAAATGTTCAAGAAATGTTCGACAAGTTTGGTAGGCTAATTTTTTTAACGTATTGGCGACATCTTCCGTATAAACTAACACATAGTCGCCGGATAATTTGGCTCCTCGCTTTAAGGCTTGTTCTAATAATTGTGGGGTAAAAGATACGCTCACTTGTTGAGCTTGCTGTTCAAGAGCAACATCATGCAAATCCATCTTTTGAACCCAAGAAGAAGCCAATTGTTTCAGATGCCAATTCATATGGCGCTCTACGTTGTCTACCAGCTGCTGGTAAAAGGCGTCTTGCCTGCGTGCCCGTTCCTCTTCTGTTTTTTTTCGTTTGAAAAGAAAGCCAATGGAAAAATGATCCTGCATCGATTCAATGTACTGACGAGCTAATTCCCGCGTTTCAAATGGCATTAAATAAGCGTTTTGAATCAATCGTTCCAGTTCATCTAAACAGTTTTTCTCCATCTGCTCTATGAACACGTTTTCATAGGACAACAAATGAAACCAGCGTTGTTCTTCTTCATATGCCTTTTCTTTAGAACAGTGTCCAATTATTTGAACACAATGATTCCGTTCTTCTGACTGTTGCTCTTTTAACCAATCTAAATGTTCATGAACGAGTTGTTTAAGCGCTTGCTGCGTAGAATAAAGTACCTGCTCTTCCCTTTTTTCCATCATTGAATGAATGAGCGTTTTTACATGTTCTAATTCATTGTATGTGTGATTGATGTCTTTTAACGACGTAAAATAGATACCTCGTGGTTTTACACCCCAAGTAGCAAATGCCTGCTCCACAGATTGACGAAAGTAATGGAAAGAAAGTTCTTCTTCACGATGTTTGTCAATTTGATTGATGATTAGATATAGCGGAACTCCGTGGTCCATTAACTGTTTAGTAAACATAAAATTTAATTCTGATTGAACGTGATTATAATCCATCACGTAAAATACAACATCAGCAAGGTGAAGAGCCGATTCGGTAGAAAGGCGGTGGGCATCGTCTGTCGAATCTACTCCTGGAGTATCCATGACGGTCACTCCTTCTGGGAGAACTGACAATGGAAAAGCAATTTCCACTGTTTCGACGTCCGCTCCATTGCAACAATACTTTTTAATTGCATTGATATCAAATGGAGCATCCATCTGAATTGATGGTCGATTGTACTGAAAAATTCGAGCATATCCTTTGGTATCGTTTTTTATTTTTACGATATTGGCACTTGTAGGTATAGGACTTGAAGGAAGAAGTTCTTCCCCAACGACATAGTTAACAAATGTGGATTTTCCTGCAGAAAAATGTCCACAAAAAGCTACTATCATCTCATTGTCAAACACCTTTTTAGCGAGTAACTTCGCTTTTTCTGCTCTTCGATGGTCATCTTTCTGTACAAAATAATTTTGAAGGTGAATGGCTTTATAAAGTAATTGGTCGTTCTTTTGTAAGGTTTGTTGTGTCATGACTGTTACTCCTTACCCGTAATAATAACTTTTCTTTATTGTAATCGATTTTTTCCAATTTCTCTATACATGGGGAAGCAATGAGTAGAAAGGTGTTTGAAGGCAAAAATAAAACGCTCGCGTAGCGAACGTACCGTTTGTATCGATATAATGGAGAGGAATATTATTTCGTAGAAGGTTTCATGACGTGGTTCATCACATATTTCATTATCCCACCATAAACAGCAATCGTTGTCCCAACAAATAACCAAACCATCGTTCATCCCCCATTCTAATGAGAATAATTTTCATCACCATTAAAAATCTTATCACGAACGAGAATCATTTTCAATCCTTTCTTAGTATACGTTTTATTCCAGCGGATCATTCTTTCCTTTTCGAAAAAACGAACCATATATTGAAAACGCCTTTTGATAAGCAGGGACAAGTGCTAGGGCTTTATTTTCTTCACGAATTCGAATCGAAAGAATCCATGCATTTAAAATCGAAAATACGACTAAAGTGACATAAGCTTGCAATAACAATGGAATAAATATAAATTCCAACGTAACAATAACGTAATTTGGATGCTTCATCCATTGATAAAGTCCTTTTTGACATACTTCTTCTTTTGGAAGAATGAATATTTTTGTATTCCAATACGGTCCTAACGACCGAATGACGTGATAGCGAGCCCATTGCAATAATCCGATAATAAACACAATTACATAGGAAAAGACATTCCACTCAGGTTGTACAATCGTTCCTTCTATAAATAATGATAGTAAAAAAAGAATATGAAGGCAGACGATGAAGGGATAATGACTTTGTCCATATTCGATGGCCCCACGTTTTTTTATCCATTTTTCATTCCTTTTAGCAATCATTAATTCGATGATCCTTTGAAAAACAAGAAGAAAAACAACTACATCTGTCATCATCATTCCCACCTCAATAACAACATTTCAGCACTAAACCCCGGTCCTAACGCAAACGCTAAGCCGTACTTCCCCGCTTCAATCGGTTGTTCTAAATGTTTTTGTAAAACGGTTAATATGGTTACCGATGACATATTACCTCTTTTCGTTAACACCTTTCGGGCCTCGTCTAATCGTTTAGCATCGATTTGAAACGTTCGTTCGTATGCATCTAGCACTTTCTTTCCTCCAGGATGGGCAATAAAATACTCTATATCTTTTATCGACAAATGATATTTATGTAAAAATTGTTCTACATGTGGTTTTAACCATTCTTCAATGATGCTTGGAATGTCCCTCGAGAAAATGACAAAAAGCCCTTCATTTCGAATATCCCACCCCATTACATTTAGCGCATGTTTTTTCAGAGCCGATTGACACCCGATAATCGAAGGAAAAGTTCGTGAACGATGTTTCACCACTTCATCGCCACATACTAATGCACAAGCAACACCGTCAGCAAACAAGGCCGTTCCGATTAAATTACTTTTTGAAAAATCGTTCCGCTGAAATGTTAAACTACACATTTCGATTGTTAACACGAGTACTTTTCCAAACTGATTTTGTCGGCAGTATTCAAATGCGCGTGCTAATCCAGCCGCTCCTCCTGCGCATCCTAAACCCCATATTGGTAATCGTTTAGTATCGGTCCGAAAAGGTAGGTCGTTCATAATTCGCGCTTCAATCGTTGGAGTTGCAAGTCCAGTTGAGCTAATAGTGATAATCATATCGATATCTTCGTATGAAATCGGTTCACGTAAAAAGGAGCCTTGCAAACAGTTCCTAATTGCTTCCTTTCCTAACTGTACTGAACAATCGATATACACATCATTTTTTTCAGCAAATGAATGCTCCCTGGTATACCATTCCAACTCTTTCATAAACGATCGTGTTTGAATTTCACTGTTCTCAAAAACTTGTAATAATCGATTGATATCGGAATAGGCTTGTCCAAACATTTGCTTGACGAACTGTTTGGCTTTCGATTGATAAACGGTATAAGGTGGTATCGCTTCACCTACTGAAAGTACTTTGGGCAAGGAAACTCCCCCTTTCATGCTGCTGTTATTTTTTCCAGATAGAGGCTTTTTATGACAATACAGTCAAATTTAAAAAAATAATGTTTTTTTTACATTAGTTAACGAATTTTTACTATCGAACTTGGTTCTGTATGATATGATAAATTTAGACAAAATAATGGAGGATTTGACATGATCGTTACTGAGCAAGTAACTCATTTACTAAATGGTACCATTGAAACTATGAAATCTATTTTTCCATTGACGATTCAACTCGGAAAACCGATGTTAGTAGAAGAACCGCTATACCAACAAGAAATGGGGGTTTTGATCGGGATTACAGGTGATATTCCTGGGCGCATCATGATTCAAAGCCAACAAGACGTCTTTTCTCAGCTTGGACAAGCAATGTTTGGCCTGCCAGTTGAAGGTGAAATGCTTGAATCATTCGCAGGTGAAGTTGGCAATATGATTGCTGGGAATTTGTCAACGGTTATTTCACAAATAGGGATGACGATGGATATTACTCCTCCAACTGTCATTGTTGGTGATTCAAAAGTATACGGCTTTAAACGTGCCTTTCAACTACCGGTAACGATGGATACAGTTGGTACCTTTACCGTTGTGTTAATTATGGATGAGCAATAAAAAAACAGGGGATGCTTTCCCCTGCTATTAATACTTTCTTAAACTGTTGCTGGTAATATTTTTAAATAATCTTTTTATCGTCTACGACGTTCCCAGATTTCGAACAAGTTCCGACCGTTAAATATAAAATACAGCATTTCCGACAATAAAAGCGCTCCATTTGTTATTTCACTCGCTTTTTTTTATTAGCATATGAAGAAACAAAGAAAGCGTGAATAAACGATGATTTACGGAACTTCATGCCCTAAAGATGCTTGATAAATAGTAAACCATTGTTGTCGAGTCATGGTTAGCGATAATGCATTCACAGCACGCTGAATTCGTTCTTTTTTCCCTGAGCCGACGATTGGCATTATTTTAGCTGGATGTACAAGCAACCAGGTATACAACACTTCATCAATCGATTGTGCTCCTATTTCTTTTCCAACCGAATTAAGCGCTTCCCGCAGTCGGACCGCTCGTTCCTTTTCACTCGTAAAAATTTTTCCACCTGCCAGTGGTGACCACGCCATTGGTGGCATCCTTTTTTCTAAACATAAATCCACTGTTCCATCTTGAAAATTCTCTAATTGATAGGCGGAAAGTTCGATCTGGTTTGTAACTAAAGGGAAATTTAAGTAAGACTGTAACATGTTCAGTTGCGAACGTTTAAAGTTTGATACTCCAAAGTAACGGACTTTTCCTTCTTCTTTTAATTTCGTAAACGCTTCGGCCACTTCTTCTGGATTCATAAATGGGTCAGGACGATGAATCAGTAGCACATCGATATAATCCGTATCGAAATTTTTTAACGACTGTTCCACCGACGCAACAATATGTTCTTTACTTGTGTCATAATGTTTGATTTTATGTTCTGGGCGATTCGACGAAATTAATTTGATACCGCATTTTGTGACAATTTCCATTTGCTCTCTAAGTGAAGGCTTCACTTTTAATACTTTCCCAAATCGCTCTTCACACGTATAGTGACCATAAATATCGGCATGGTCAAACGTCGTAATTCCTTGTTCAAGGCAATATTCTACCAGCTCGATTGTATCCTCAGTAGAGTAATTCCATTTATCTAACCGCCATAACCCATGAATTAAGCGTGAAAAGGATAAATCGCTTGCTAATTGAATACGTTCCATCCCGTATCTCCTTCCTTTACCTCAGAAAATTATGTATATACAAGTGTTATTTTCCTATAATCCCTTCCATTTGTAAAACGCGATTACTTCCCATGGAACATAGTTGAGAATTTGTTCATTTCTTCACATTTTCTTCACAAATCGTCAAATGAAGTGTGATATTTATCACAGATAGCCAATTGTTGAAAATTTACAATGAAAATAGCAATGACCCATTATTTAGAAAGGGGTGATTGGGATGGCCCAACTAAATGTACAGCCGAAGAAAAAAGTAACAACGGAACAACCGGAAGAATTAAATGGAACACTCGTATCCGTGTTGTTAATGGGAGCCTTTTTTATCATTAGTTGGATCATTGTCTTTTCGATCTTTTTAGATCGTTTTTAACTGGAGGAGGTTTTTACAATGCACATGCATCGATACGAAAAATGGTGGTTAACCCTTGGAACCGGATCTCTTATTATTTTCTTAATTATTCTAGGGATAAGCGCATTTCATCAAGGTCATCAACCCCCAAGCGCGAAAGCTTTTGTTGATCCTGAGAAAGTCGATCAAACAAAGCCGTTTGACGAACCAGGATTAAAAAAAGTGGAAGGTAAAGATTGGGATTATGAACTCGTTTACGTTGCTTCCGCTTTTTTCTATGCCCCGATAGAGGTCGAAATTCCACTTGGCGCAAAAGTGAAAATTATTGCGACAACAAAAGATGTGATTCACGGTTTTGAAGTAGCAGGAACAAATATCAATATGATGCTTGAACCAGGATACATTAGTGAATATGTAACCACGTTTGACAAAGCAGGAGAATATTTAGTTTTATGTAATGAATATTGTGGTGTTGGAC
Organism: Bacillus sp. (in: firmicutes); assembly: GCA_017656295.1. Classification (NCBI taxonomy): domain Bacteria; kingdom Bacillati; phylum Bacillota; class Bacilli; order Caryophanales; family Bacillaceae; genus Bacillus; species Bacillus sp. (in: firmicutes). The sequence goes on from JACDOC010000007.1 coordinate 87,551, forward strand.
ACCATACGATGAAATCTACAATCAAGGTGGTGGAGTAGGTGAAGAATAAATTTTTAACCAAAGTCCATCCACATGATGCCAAGTTAGCCTTAGCTCACCTACATGTTGCCTTCGTCGCCTTGGCACTCGGTGGATTAGCTGGATTACTACAAGTACTCGTCCGTTCAGGAAAATTTGTTCTTCCTGCTGGGATTGGATATTATCAAGTGTTAACGGTTCATGGAGTTTTGCTTGGTCTTGTTCTTACTACTTTCTTTATTATGGGTTTTCAATTAGCAGCCGTAAGTCGAACTTCGGGCCCGCTTTCAACCAAATCTCGACTCGTTGGTTGGCTTGGTTTTTGGCTCATGACCATTGGTACAGTGATCGCCGGTACCATGATTTTGTTAAATGAAGCGACTGTATTATATACGTTTTACGCTCCCCTTCAAGCGCACTTTTTATTTTACTTTGGATTAACGCTTGTCATTGTCGGAAGCTGGCTCGGAGGTGGTGCACAAATCGCCACATATGTTCGTTGGAAAAAAGAACATCCTGGCGAAACAAGCCCGTTATTAAGCTTTATGGTCGTTGTAAACAATTTATTATGGATTGTTGCCACATTAGGTGTAGCAGGTACAGTATTGTTCCAATTGATTCCTTGGTCTTTAGGGTGGGTAGAACGTGTCGATGTTCTTATTAGTCGTACATTATTCTGGTATTTTGGTCACCCGCTCGTTTATTTCTGGTTATTGCCGGCCTACATGGCATGGTACGTGATCGTTCCAAAAATCATTGGCGGAAAAATTTTCTCAGATTCACTAGCACGACTTTCATTCATTTTATTTTTACTCTTTTCAATTCCTGTTGGCTTCCATCACCAACTCGTTGAACCGGGAATTGATTCGTTTTGGAAGTATTTACAAGTCGTTCTTACATTTATGGTAACTGTTCCATCGTTAATGACCGCATTTTCACTTTTTGCTACATTCGAAATGTATGGACGTGCAAAAGGTGCAACAGGACTTTTCGGATGGTTCAAAAAACTCCCATGGCATGATGCTCGCTTTACCGTTCCATTTATCGGTATGGTCGCCTTTATTCCTGGTGGAGCTGGCGGAATTATTAATGCCTCTAACCAAATGAACCAAGTCGTGCATAATACGATTTGGGTAACAGGTCACTTCCACTTAACGGTGGCATCGGCCGTTGTGTTAACGTTCTTTGGTATCTCGTATTGGTTAGTGCCGCATTTAACAGGACGCAAATTGTCAAAAGCAATGAATAAGTTAGCTATTTTCCAAGGAATTGTCTGGGCTGTAGGAATGTCGATTATGTCCGGTTCGATGCATTTAGCCGGACTATTGGGAGCGCCACGTCGTTCTGCATTCTCAACCTATGGTGATGCACAGCAAGCACTAGACTGGATCCCTTATCAAATTGCACAAGCGGTGGGTGGATCTATTCTATTCTTAGGAATTGTTCTTGCCCTCATTATTTACGTAAACTTAGCGTTTTTTGCTCCAAAAGGTGAAGAAGAGTTCCCTGTTGGAGAGGTGGCGGATGCGGCTGAACGCCCTCCTCTTGTCCTAGAAAATTGGAAGCTTTGGTTAACCGTTTTGGCTGCACTTATCTTGATTGCTTATTCGGTACCATTTATGGATATGCTCCAAGACGGACCTCCTGGCTCGAAAGGATATAAATTCTGGTAACGAAATGAGCAGGAAGCATTTAATAGCTTCCTGCTTATTTATTGATCATTTTTCTTGTACTTGTTGTAAGCCATACACTTTTGAATATTTGTCTGATAAATAATCAATCAAATATTTCGCATTTAACCCTTCACCAGTTACATCTTTTAAAATTTCTAATGGCTTTTTCATTTTTCCGTATTGATGGATATGTTCTGTTAACCAGTTTAAAATTGGTTTTGAATTTCCTTCTGCTAAAAGTTGATCAAATTGAGGTAAATCTTTCAACATCGCGTGTTTAAATTGCGCTGCATACATATATCCTAGTGCGTAAGATGGGAAGTACCCAAAACTACCACCTGACCAATGTACATCTTGAAGAACGCCTTCGGCATCATTTTGCGGACGAATACCTAAATATTGTTCATATTTCGCATTCCAAATCTCTGGTAAATCTTTCGCTTCCAATCCTTCGTTAAATAGTCCTTTTTCGATTTCATAACGGATAATGATGTGTAATGGATACGTTAACTCATCCGCTTCAATACGAATAAGCGATGGCTTCGATTCGTTAATGGCTCGATAAAACTCATCAAGTGACACACCATCAAACTGGTTACCTGCAAACTCTTTTAATAAATCATAGTTATGTTTCCAGAAATAATAGTTTCTTCCGACAAAATTTTCATAAAAGAGCGATTGACTTTCGTGAATTCCCATCGAAGTACCTGTGCAAATAGGTAATCCGACTAATTCTTTCGAAATATTTTGTTCATACAAAGCATGTCCACATTCATGAATGGTTCCGAAAAGAGCTGTACGGAAATCATTTTCATCGTATTTTGTTGTGACGCGTACATCTCCTGGATTTAAACCAATCATAAACGGGTGAACCGTTTCGTCTAGACGACCAGATTCAAAATCATACCCTAACTGTTCAAGCAGCTTTAAACTTAACGCTCGTTGGCGATCTTTCTGGAACTTGTGGTACAAAAAGTCGGTGCGTGGTTGATTGTTTGATTCCGAAATTGCCTTTACTAATGGAATGATTGCATCCCGTAATTCACCGAAAACTTGATCGAGCGTCCGAACGGTCATTCCTGGTTCATAATGATCAAGCAATGTATCATAGTTCGTTTCTTTTGGTCCCCAATACTGAATAAAACGTTTATTAAATTCGACTAATCGTTCTAGATATGGTCTGAATAACTCAAAGTTAGCGGTCGATTTTGCTTCTTCCCATACAGATTCTGCTTTTGATTGAAGAACGACATACTCTTGAAACTCCTCAGCAGGAATTTTTTTATTCCGTTCATATTCTTCTTTACAATGTTCTAACACTTTCACCGTTGTTCCAAGAAGCTCTTGTTCCTGTCCAGTTAATTTTGCTAAGTAGGCTGCCATTTCTTCTGAAATTGACATTTTAAATACTTCTGATGATAAAGTACCGATTACTTCCGAGCGCTGCTCTATTCCTTTTTTAGGCGCTCCTGTCCGCATGTCCCAATACATGACACTGATTGCTTCGGAGTATGCCATCATTTTTTTGACATAGGATAAAAACTCTTTTTCTAAGTCTTTTATTATTTGAGACACAAGCATCCCTCCCACTTGAAATCTTCTCCATTTTATCATATTTTTCAGAATAAAATAACAAAAAATGCTTAGGAAATACTCCTAAGCATGATGGTGAATAATCGGATCCACAGGAAAAATACGCTTTAACTTTTCAAAATAATCATTATACTCTTCTTTTGATATGAAAAGGTGGATATCTCCCTTATCTTGGCTAGTTCGTATAAGACGACCCATTCCTTGCCGTAATCGTAGCAACATGTACGGTAGATCGACTTCTTCAAACGGATTCGTACTATGTTTTCGTTTTGCCTCAAATACAGGATCGTTTGGCGGGAATGGCAGGGACATAATCATGACGTTCGATAAGGATTCACCAGGTACATCAAGTCCTTCCCATAAGTGATACGAACATAAAACGGTGTTCACATTCGATTGGAATTCTTCAACTAATTTACTTATTTCCTGATCTCCTTCATACAGCACCGGGTACGTAAGGGTATTGGACTGTTCATTCCACTTTCGAAAACGATTCATTTCTTCTTTGGAACGGAATAGGATTAACGTTCTCCCTTGCCATTTTTCAATCTGATTAGCCGTGTAGTCATATTGAAGGTTATTAAGATCTTCAACGATCACGTGAAGATTCATTTGCTCCTCATAATCAAACGGAGAAGATACAGAAAAGGTCAAAGCATCATCTATTCCTAAGCTGTTCATGATATAGGAAAAATCTTTATTTTGTGATAAGGTCGCAGATGAAAAAATGAAAGGTATACGTTGAGAAAACACTTCCTCACGTAAAATTTCTTGGACGAGCCGTGGCATAATGACTAAAGACGACTCTCCATTCGATTCTTCAAACCAAACGATTCCGTCTTGCTTTTGACAAAATAAGGTTAAGGAATACAATGCTTGTTCTAAATATTCTTCAACTACTTTTAAATCGTATTCGTTTATAACATACATCTCCGCATCAAAGACCAATTCGTCTAGCAATTGTTCGATGCCTGTTTTTAGCCGTAACCCTTGTTGTACTAGTTCTTCTGATAAAATGATTTGTTGCCGCTCCGTACCTTCGATTGGCTTTGCCTGTTTCTTTAATCGTGAAAAAAACTCATCGTTTAACTGGAGGATATGCTCAATGATCATCAACGTTTCTTCACGCACATCGTTGGCCATTAGTTGTGATAATAATTGTTCAAAAGTCGATGTCGTCACTTTATACGTCAACGCTTTTTGACAAGCGAATTCGAGCAAATGGCCTTCATCAAAGACAACACAGCTAGCCTCAGGAAGTAAAGGTAACTGGCCTTCTCTTTTTCTAGCGTCTTTTGTCCAAATATGTTCCATATAAAAATCGTGGGAGCAGACAATTAAATCAGCCGCTTTTCTGTAATACTCCCGATGCAAACTTTGACCACAACGATGACGTAAATCACAAGAGAAACAATCTTGCAGCGAATCCCAATTTATTTGTTTCCATTGCTCGTCGGTTAAGTGGGGATAATCGGTCCGGTCCCCATATTGATAAAACGATAGCATGGATCCTCGATCATATACAAATTCAGGTAATTGATCATATACTTGTAGAATCGCTTCATCTTCCGTCCGCTCAATGGTTTGCTCTAACTTTTTTACGCATAAATATTGATTCCTTGATTTTGCTAATCGAACATCCACTTGCATGTTTAACGCTCGCTCGATTTTTCGAATGTCCCCTTCTTTTTTAACAAGTTGTTCAATTAACGTTTCATCCGCACAAGCAATAATAGCAGGCTTTCCTGTATAACGGGCGTAGCAAATGGCATACAACAAGTAAACAATCGTTTTTCCTGTTCCAACACCTGCTTCGGCTAAGATTACTTTCTTTTCTTTAAACGCCTTTTCAAGTTGAAACGCCATATATATTTGTTCATCACGGATTTCAAAACCTTGCTCTGGTAAATATTCATAAAAAACATCGCCTATCCACTCGGACAGTTTTTCATAAAAAGACTCATTTTTCGATATTGGAAATGGTAATGATTGTGCCATTGTACCCTCCATATGCATTTGATTTATAGTCTTGGATAAAAGCAAAAAAACAACGTATGGACTACGGTCCTTACGTCATTTTTCTTAGCAATCATTAGGGAATGGGAAACATCCAGCCCCTACTTGTTTAATTGGGGCGGTTTTTCTCCCCAATATTGATAGTAATCAGTTTTAATAAATCCATTAAACAACTTTCGTTTTTTCGTTGCTTTTTTGCCATAAAAAAGTTCAAAATTTTCGTGTGCAGTCAAAAAATATTTAGACCAAGTCGGATACCGTTCAAACGTTTTTCCCATGTCCCGGTACATCAATTCCACTTCTTTTCGCTCTCCTAAACGCTCGCCATAAGGGGGGTTTCCTACAACTACGCCGTAGTCTTCTTTCGTATGGAAGTCTTTTACTTGCATTTGCTTAAACGTGATTATATCCCCTAATCCAGCTTCTAAAGCATTGTCCTTCGCAATGTTGACCATCCGATGATCAATATCTGTGCCCATAATCGTTAATGGTTGGTCATAATTCGCTAAATCTTCCGCTTCTATGCGAGCCTCTTCCCAAATTTTTGGATTCATCCACTCCCATGTTTCGGAAATAAAATCCCGGTTAAAACCTGGTGCAATATTTTGACCGATGAGCGCAGCCTCGATTGGAATCGTGCCTGAACCACAAAACGGATCGACAAAAGGTCGCTCAGGAGTCCAATTCGTTAATAACACAAGGGCAGCCGCTAACGTTTCTTTTAACGGGGCCTCTCCTTGTCCCACCCGATATCCACGTTTATGTAACCCAGAACCGCTCGTATCAATCGTTAATGTGGCGATATCTTTATGTAAAGCCACTTCAATTTTATATAAAGCACCCGTTTCTTCCAACCAAGCTTGTCGTTTGTAATGTTTCTTTAGACGTTCTACAATGGCTTTTTTGACGATTGCTTGACAGTCCGAAACGCTAAACAATTGAGATTTGACAGATTTTCCTTGAACTGGAAAGTTGGCGTCTACTGGTAAGTAGTCTTCCCAATTTAATGCTTTCGTTCCTTCAAATAATTCCTCAAACGTACGAGCAGGAAATTCTCCGACGATAATTTTTACACGATCTGCTGTACGAAGCCAAAGGTTACTGCGAGCTATCGCTTGTTGGTCCCCTTTAAAAATCACTTTTCCGTTTTCTACTTGGCATTCATAACCTAATAAACGAACTTCTTTAGCAACAATGGATTCTATTCCCATTGCTGCAGTCGCTACTAATGTATATTCCTTCATAATTCCACCCTTTATTTTCTATCATTGCATTTATGCTAAAAAAATCGACATTAGTTCCAAAAAACGTAAAGTCTTTTAAAATAGGCTCTACCCTAAAATAACTGTGGATAACTTTTACTGTTATTTCATTCATCGGTGTGCCAATGGCAATTGGCATGAATGTCTGTAATGCATACTGTTGATATGTATACATTACGCTTGTGGCGGACGCTTTCCGCGGGCAAGGTGCAAGCCGCTTCCCTCGCTACGCTCAAGTAAGGGTCTTGCGGCTTCTTGTTCCTGCTGGAGTCGCCGCCGTGTAAATAACTTGCTAAAAATCAACAATGACATATAACATAGCCTATAAATAAAAACCATGCATTTGAATATTTGATTCCTTAATATTCGAACCAATAATAAAACGTCTTCATACACAGTATGAACTTCTATCGCTTTTTTATAAATATGTATGATAAAAGCTCTCCTTTAATAAAGGAGAGCTAATTCTTAAACAATGTGTCGATTAATAACGTTCTATAAGCCATGTTCTGTACCTTCGTACTGCAAACGACTATACATCTCGTACTCCGGCGGTAATCATCTATCTACAGATAAGGATCACCTTACCTGTCCTTCTCCTCGTTCATTTCCTCAGAGAAGGTGCCCCTACCATCATTTGGGTTTCTCGCTCGTGGGGTTTACCGCGTTCCACCCTTGCGATTTCTCACAAGGCTACGTCACTGTGGCACTTTCAAGGTACTTATACCATATCCAAATGGACTTAGGTATGTTCCCTGCCGTCAGTCCAGTCGAAACCAGACTGCCCTAGCTTATGGATTCGCTAGGCACGATCACTACGGGCATCTCAGCACCGTGCGAGCATGGACTTTCCTCTACAAGGCGCATACGCTCCTTGCAGCGATTACCCGAACGTTATTAATCGTGTGTCCAAGAGTTCATTATATATGGAAATATGTAATTATGCAACGAAAAATTATATCAATCAAACAATTTATTTCCAAATACATGTTTTTCTAAATTGGATAAACGCTTCAAGATATCAAAATTAGTCGTTCCTACTCCATTAGAAGGTTGTCGTTTCATTGCTTCATCTAGTTGTTTCTTTAAACGTAAATTTTCCTGTTGCAATTCTTCAATGATTTGGTGAAACGTTTCATAATCCTTAATAATAATATCTAAATATTTGTCTACTTCGTCTTGATTATAGCCTCGAAAACTTGTTTTAAAATCTTTCTCTAAGATATCTTTAGCTGATAACTTTATTTTATCAGAAAGCACGGAAGACACCACCTTCAATTCACACAACATCATTTATATTCTTTCAAATATCAGTACGTTTGTCAATTTTTTATCCGATCAGTCTTATTCAATCCGTATTTCCTCTTCAACGATGGATTGTAAGTCATACATCGTTACAAATCGTAAATCGTAAGGATGGGTTTGTTGATACTTTTTAGCTAAATCGTAAAAGTATTTCGGACTACCTTCTCTTTCTTCATCATACACAATGATTGCTCCATCGCTTTTTTTTAGAAAAAATACATTTCGGTTAAAAAATTGCTTTGGGCTTTGATACTCTTCTTTCGATAAAGATTCTACATAATCGGCTTGAGAAAGGATCATTTCATAATATTCTCGATTTTGTTCATTCCAAAATCTTTCTTGATTTAAAAAAGGAGTTATCACTGCTAACTTTAAATGCGGATAGTCCAGTTGAAGATCGAAAACGACCTCAGCCGCCCATAATTCCACTCCTATTGTACCACTAATCATAACCCACTCTAATCCATCATCGAGAAATGCCTGTAATTCTCTTTGAATTGCTTTTTTTATGTACGGAATTGCTTGATGGGACTGATTGTATATGCCTAATTCAAATGATTTATAACCCGTTACAACAACGACTTTAGACACGTAAACTCACCTTCAAAAATAAAAATACAAGTTTCTCAAGATTCCATTGTAACATGTGATGCTTTCTTTACATACATTTATAAAGAAAAACAAGGGAAAATCCCTTGTTTTTCTTAGACTTAGCGAAATGGTGGCCATTGCGGCCCACAATTAAAATGTTGATGCGATGCTTCATTAACAACCGATTGTGTCTGCGGAAAATAATGCTGATGTTGGTACATATGATGGTTGACAGTTGTCGTATGAGTCGGATGAATGTGAGGTACAACGTAATTACAACAGTTGTGGTTAACACAACATTTCGTTGGATGAACAATAGCTGGTAACACATGGCTAGGGTTACAATACATCCTATCAAGTCTCCTTTCATCAAAATCTGGTTTACACTATAACCTATGAATAGAAAGGAGAACATGTACTAATGAAACTACCTATTTTATAAGAAGGTATACAAACTTTCTTTCAAGTTCGATAAAATGATGGCTGTTAAACAGACAAAAACAAAAAATAAAATGAGCAACGTACGTGATACCGACATGAATACTCCCTCATTCTTCATTTTTTCACTCCAATACCGTATTGTACAACTTCCGTGAGGGAACGACAACTAACAAATATTAATTCCTTACTAATTTTCTGAATGGTATCAAAGAGAATTATTTTTTTGTTTATTTTTCATTTTCTGGACCAAACGTTGTTTCCTTTTTACAATATCGCTAAACAACTTTTCTTCCTTTTTTGTCCACGCTTCTTTCACCGGTAGTAAGTTTTCCGCTTTTTGCACGTACTCCAAAGCTAAGTTGAACGCTCGCTTCCGATGTTCATAAATCTTGGCGATTTCGATACAGGCGTCCAGCTGTAATGAACGTGATCCGTACTGAACTACTTGTTTCCACAACGTTAGAGCTTCGGAAAATTGGTTTCTTTTTTTATAAAGAGTTGCTAATTGATGTTTCGCTTGTATGGAAATCACTGTTTCCTCTGATGTAGCAGCTTGTTGATACAAATGTTTGGCATGGTCTTTCTCCCCGATATAGTCAAACCAGCGAGCCACTTCATATTGTTCCTCGTTCGATTGCCTTGGATCTTTTTGAAGGATTTGAAACGATAAATGGGTATATAACGTAATGAGTGATAGCACATCAAGTTCATTGTGCTGAAGAACTTTAATCATTCCTTCTGGATGTTTTCTCTCTACAAAATCAAAGTAGATCATCGGTGCTAAATGTCCAGGAACGTCATCGATTCGTTCAAAGCCTAATATTTCTTTTTCCACTTCTTTCAGTTTGACAGACGATAACCGATGTTTCCATAAGCGCCGGGCCGCATGGTATAAATCAAAATGCCCAAATGGTGGCAGCTTTGGTACATGCTCTCTTATTAATGTATGTCTTGTTTTCACTTGCGGCCAATCAAAGGCTTTTCCGTTATACGTCACTAACGAATTGTAGTCAATTTGGTTTAAGAAACTTTCGTACAATGGAATTTCATGACCAGGTGCCGGTAAGATATGTTGCTTTACGACTACCTCGTCCTGTTCAAAAAAAGCATATCCTAATAAAAATATCGTATTACCGACACCACCACCTAAACCGGTTGTTTCCGTATCAAAAAAGAATAAGTCAAATGGCTGTAATCCTTTAGCTGATAACGGATGGATTCCTTCATACGTTTGCCATAAACGCATTGCTTCAAGAAAATCGGAAAATTGATACTTCCCATGTGTCATTGATATCGGATATCGTACTTCACGAATCAAACAATACGACCCGTTTGTAAAATACGGATGTACTTTTGCCTTTTGCCACTCTTTTAAAAAAGGGATGTCGATCATCGGAGATGGTTCTTGTTCCGTTTTAGTCGTGTCCTCTCGAATCAAATATTGTTTCATTCGATTCAATTTCGCCTTTAACATCATTCATTCTCCTTTTACATCCATGAATCAACTTCTGGCTGTACCTTACCATGCAGCAATAAAGAAAGGAGGCCTATCGCATCGCTTTTGGCGGTATTGGAAGTGACGTCCATTCCGATACATGACGGGCATCCTTGTTCGCAAGGACAAGTTTGAATAAATCGGATCGTTTCTTTTAAAATAGACTCCATTTGACTATACACATTCTCGCTCAAACCAATACCACCTGGATATCGGTCGTAAACAAAGATTGTCGGTCGTTCATTATGCACTGCTTTAACTTGAGGAACAACATAAATATCTTGTGGGTCACACATCACAAAAAGCGGAATAATGGACTTTAACGCATGTGACACACCAATTAACCCGTATTCCAAACGATCATTGTTCCATTCTGCTAGCGACGTACGAAATGAAAGCCACGTACCATTCGTGTGCAGTTCTTCTTCTGGTAAATGAATAGGGCCTGAACCAATATTTTCATGTGTATCAAACTTAATTTTTTTAAAAATCGTCGCCATTGCTCTTACCGCCACATCCCCATAACCTATATCGGCAAAGCACATCGGTTCTTCCTTATCTACTTCTAACACATTTAATTGGACGGCTAAATTCGCATCGGTAAAATAGTCCACATCCACTTGACGGACAAACGCTTTCTTTTCTTCCCAATCTAATTTTTCTACTTGATATTGCACCCCTTGATGTAAATAGATCGCTTCTTCATGGAGCAATGTCATGGCACTAAATCGGTCCATTTCCCCAATTACTTTTGTATTTCCGGGCATGGTTTGATCGATAATAACAACGTTTTCTTGGGACGCCGAACGAAGACTTATATTGTGAGCCGGAAAAGCAGCGTTCATCCAATGCCATTTTCCTTCGTGAAAATGCAGTACTTTTTCTTCTGTTAAAAACTCTAGCATCTCCGTGACTTCAACGCTTCCGAACGTTTCTCCTTCTTTAAAAGGAAGCTCATACGCTGCACACTTGATATGGTCAATCAATATGATTAAATTGTTTGGATTAATGCGCGCCGTTTCAGGAGTTTGTTGAAAGAAATATTCCGGGTGCTGAACAATATATTGGTCAAGAGGAGATGAAGTGGCAACCATGATAACTAATGACTCTCCTTGTCTCCGTCCCGCTCGTCCAGCTTGCTGCCAAGCACTTGCAATCGTCCCGGGGTATCCAGTCATAATACAAACTTGCAATTGACCAATATCAACCCCTAATTCAAGCGCATTTGTACTAACCACGCCAATTATATCCCCATTTCTTAATCCATGTTCTATTTTTCTCCTTTGAGTTGGTAAATAGCCGCCACGATACCCTTGAATCGCTTTTTCCCCAATCTCTTTTTTAATAAGCTCTTGTAAATATGTCAAAATAATTTCAACCCGTACACGACTCCTAGCAAAAACGATTGTTTGAATTTTTTCTTTCAAAAATTCAGTGGCTAATTTTCGAACTTCTAATACTGCACTTTTTCGGATATTTAACGGTTTATTGATGATCGGCGGGTTATAAAACACAAAATGCTTTCTTCCTTGGGGAGCACCGTTATTATCAATTAAAACCATTTCCGTTTCGGTCAGTTCTTCCGCTAGTTGTTTTGGATTGGCAATCGTGGCCGACGTACAAATAAATATTGGATTACTTCCATAGAATTGACAAATTCGTTTCAACCGACGGATGACATTAGCAACATGAGAACCGAATACCCCACGATAAATATGTAACTCATCGATAACAACATATTGGAGGTTTTCAAATAAGGAAACCCACTTCGTATGGTGGGGTAAAATAGCTGAATGAAGCATGTCTGGATTGGTGATGACAATGTGTCCTGACTTCCGTACCCTTTGCCTAATATTAGCGGCCGTATCACCATCATACGTATAACAGTTGAGAGATAATTGAGCCGCTTCGATCAATTCATTTAGTTCACTTTTTTGGTCTTGAGCTAACGCTTTGGTTGGAAACATATATAGGGCTCGACCATTTGGATTTTTAGCTAACGATTGAATAACTGGAAGATTATAACAAAGTGTTTTTCCGGAAGCAGTTGGAGTCACCGCGACAAAACTTTTTCCTTGTAAGGCAGTTTCATAGGCTGTTCGCTGATGCGTATACAGCGCTTGAATACCTCTGTCTAGCAGCGCTTCTTTTAGTGAAGGATGGAGCGATTCTGGAAAAGGAACCGTTTTTGCCGTTTTTTCCTCTATTGTATGCCAATAAACGATTTGATTCTTAAATTCCGGACTTGTCTTCAACTTTTGAATAACATCGTTCAGCTGTTTTCTTTTCCACATCTTGTTCACCTCGTTTTTTTATTTTAGCGAATAAACGTTCGTAAAGAAAGGAAAACATTTTGAATGAACCAATTTTCTAGGTACCATTTGCACTAGCGCTTCATAGGATATAGTGAAACTTCCATCCGTGGTCACACGGATGGTTAGTTGAATGAATCGGACCGTTACGGGCTGTTGATTTCCCACCTTAGCTTCTTTGTTTAACTCACAATCTTTAGGTGGGGATTTTACAGCCCGTTAAGGTTAAAATATCGGACTGACATTTTGAAAAAGGAGCGGTGTAAATGGGAAAATTACCTGAAGATTCCAAACATCCCTTTGCTGGTCATCCGCTTGGTGATTTGATGAAGTCAATGAACGATTTTTTTCACGAACGACCCATTAAAGGCTTGTTGCAAAGCATGGACGAATTTTTTCAATCCCCTTTTCCATTTGGCGGATTTCCAATCGAATTAGATGAAACAGAAAACGAACATATTGTAGTAGCTTCGTTACCTGGCGTGAACAAAGAACAGATTCAAATCGATGTCTTTCAAAATTATTTAACAATTACCGTTCAAAATATGGAACTTGTTCAGCAAGAAAACGACAAAAAGGAAGTCATTCATCGACGGCGCACAATGAGAAAATCTACACGTACCATTCCGCTTACTTCTTATATCGATCCAAAAACGATTCGGGCATCCTATCAAAACGGTCAATTAAAGATATATATTCCAAAAGAAAAAGGTACTTCTATTCGAATTGCTGATGAGTGATGTAAAGGAATATTTCTATACTTTCCCGTAAAAAAAATTAGGGCTGATAAGAACTTACTCTCGTTCTTATCAGCCCGCTTTTATGTTTTGGCTATGTTATATGTCATTGTTGATTTTTAGCAAGTTATTCATACGGCGGCGACTTCAGCGGGAACAAGAAGCCGCAAGACCCTTACATGAGCGTAGCGAGGGAAGCGGCTTGCACCTTGCCCGCGGAAAGCGTCCGCCACAAGCGTAATGTATACATATCAACAGTATCGTTTAACAGACATTTATGCCAATTGCCATTGGACATCGATGAATAAAATAACAGCAAAAGTTATCCACAGTTATTTTAGGGTAGATCCTATGTTTTAAAGATACTACCAAATCCTTTTACAAGAGAAGAAAATTGAGAGACGGCGTTCATCATTTGTCCGGTTGTATTCATCACTTTGTTTAAATCAAATGTTCCATCTTGTGATTTAAATGATTTTAATACGGATTGAAAGCCACTAGGAGGTGGTTTAACGAATCCGCCAATCGGGTATGGATTAGCATATTGCGGTCCATCCATTGGTTCATAACTGTACGTCCATTCGTCATCAGGTTGCAATGGATTTTGAAAAATTTGTTCATGTAACGGTTGGGATGGAACGTGTGGTTGCGTACCAAGAGCGGTCATGCCATAATTAGGTATGTTTGGCATCATCGGTGGTCGATTGTATCCCCAATGTTGTCCAGACGGAAATAGAATTGGGGGACTATATGGTACTGGTGGGACAGTATAATAATGACTATTCGCCCTTCTGTATGGGGATGTAAAACTAAGTATCGACGGATAGGGCCAATTCCGTTGACGCTTACGGAAAAAGGTTCTTCTATTTTTGATTGCCATGGTACTTCACCCTCTTTCTTCGTTTCCATTCTTCTGTGCTATTATCATATGATGGTGAACATAAATGGTGAAGTGTTGAAAAAGGGAAGAAAAAATTACGAACTATTTACTTTGCCTTTCTAAAGCCTCTTTTACACGGTGTAATATGTATAGACATGATTGCAACGTACTTTTCAAACGCTTCCAGCTACTTGTTGGATAAAAAACTTCTACCGCTAACTTTTCCATATGTTCTTTCGTCGTGATCAGTTGTTGCGGAAATATATGCTTCGGTCGGTACTGTTGTACCCATGGCAAGGCTAAGTCATTCCATTGTGCCAAAAGTTGATGAACATTATCGGCAAACGGTTTTACTTCATGGAAAAAGTCTCTTTGTTCATCCGTTCTTTTTACTTCTGTAAAAATGGCTTCCATTTTTGCACAGGCATTAATAAGCTGTTCGGTCAGATAATGTAGTTGGTTACTTTCCATGACTGTTTCTCCTCCTTCCGAAACAAAAAAAAGCAGCTAATTAGCTACTCTGAATTTCTTACCATTCTAACTAGTCTTTAATGAAAATTCAAGCGATTGCTTCCACGGAATGGCCCCCAACATATCGACACAATGTTCGAGTTCCTCTACATGTTCTTTAATACTCTCTTCTTTTTGCTGTAAAACCCATAAAGAATGCTGTTTTTCGAGGAAAACTTTTTCAATCACCTGTTCTTCTAATTTCGTTAATTTTTGTTCCATATCTTCTAAACACTGTAAGATCTCTTTCCTAAACAGCATGGGGAATGCCTCCTTTTTTCCATCATTCCAACAACATTGTTCCTGTTGTTTATCTTAACTATTCCATGTATGAATTAAATTCCCTTCCGTGTTGACAAAACTAGAACGAATTCGTCAAACATAGAAAAAATTTTCTTTTTTTTATCCTTTTTTTCGACAAGGATGAAACCCCACCTTGATGACAACATTATCAATAGGAGGTGATAAGATGTCTCGAAAAAATGAGAATAAACGAAAAACCGCCAAACCAACAAAAGCTGGGGAAGGAAACCCAAAACTTGAAGGTCCAAACCGACCGGCGACTTAATTCCCATTTGGCCCATTTGAAGGGCCAATTTTTTTTATGTCAGAAGATATTTTCAACAAATGCAACCCCCATAATAGTTGCTTTCGCTTACCGTCAAACCATTTTGTAATATCATACGTTTCACTTACTTTTGGATTGTTAAACCATGCCTGTCGAATATTTTTTTCGTTGGACCAATCCTTTATTTCGTGAATATGGTGTTTTTCTGGTGGATATACCTCACGAAGTTTTGGAGTGAAAAAAGCAGACGAAAAACGCCCAAATTGTTCATAATCATGTCGTGATCCTGTATGTTTCGTTTCGATAGCAAAATGCATAAACTTTTCAATTAGTAATGGATGAAATAAAATGTGGTAAAGACACTTACCTAATTTAATCCGTTGATTCACATTAGAAAAATGGGACACATTAGCACCATACAACCTACCCGTTAATGTCGGAAATAAAACGGAACTAAAATGAAGACGATCTTGTAAAAGAAAAAATAAGCGATGAAATACGCCACGTTGATAATACGGGTGCTTAATTACTGGTTGTTCAATGACGTGTTGTTCATTGATAATTAATGCATACACAAGTCGTTTTCGATCTTTTGTTTTCCAATACCGTTCCCATTCTTTTTTCATAAATGCGGAAACGCGAAGCGCCGGGAGTAAATGAAATAGTGGTTGTCCAAGAATCGAAGACAAATGATAGATTAACAATTGAGGATATGCATCTTGAAAAATGAGCCAATTCGCTTTTTCATACGTTAAAAAAATTTCTCTTCGAACGTGTTTTTGTAAAGCTTTTTGAAAAGGTTCCGACTGTAAATCACACATATTCCATCCTGCATTTCGTGACACCATTGACGCTAAAAACGACCACTCGATATCTGGGTGTAAAAAATAAAAGTTTTGATAACTGACGGTACGGGAAATGTTATCTTGATTTAATCGAGTTGTTTCGTTCTTGATTAGTTGGATGAAGATTGAAGGATGACTAAAAGGGGAGATTTCTTGTAATAATCCGAGAAAAAGAGGATTTTTGTCCATAAATCTCGCTCCAATCAGCTGAATTACCTTTATCTTGTCAAGAATGGCAAGTTTTTATTCTACACCTCCCATTGAATTTTGATATGATAGAATTTAGCTTGTGAGGTGTGATGCTATGGAATTTCATTATCCGAATGGGCGGAAATACGGTCGGCCATCCTCATCATCTCATTTTAAAAATGAAGCGATGAAAAAACATTCTTACAGTAATCGAGGAATGACCCTCGAAGAAGATTTAAACGTAACGAATGAATATTATCGTGAACAAGGAATTGCGATCATTCATAAAAAGCCGACGCCCGTACAAATTGTACAAGTTCATTATCCAAAGCGTAGTGCAGCTGTTATAACCGAAGCGTACTTTAAACAGCCATCAACAACGGACTATAACGGTGTATATAAAGGAAAATATATTGATTTTGAAGCAAAAGAAACCCAGAGTGAAACCTCTTTTCCGTTGCGAAATTTTCACGAGCATCAAATTTCGCATATTGAACAAGTGCTCAAGCATGGGGGAATTAGTTTTGTCATCATTCGATTTAAATCATCCGATGAATTATATTTATTGGAGGGATGTCATCTTTTATCGTTTTGGGCAAGAATGGTAGATGGAGGCCGAAAATCGATTTCCAAAAAGGAACTAAATGAGAAAGGACATCTCATTCCATTGAAGCTAGCTCCACGGATTGATTACTTACGAATTGTGGACGAGCTCTATTTTTCATAACCTTTTTAATGGGACACTTGAAAGGAAGTGAACAACATGTCACAACAATATAAATCGAGAGAAGAGCGTAAAAAACTACAAGGAATAAAACGTAAAAACCAAAAGAGAGGAAAAAAACTAGTGTTTCGTCTCATTTTTATGCTATTCCTTTTAGGGGTAATTGGAGCAATTGGTGGAGGAATCACCGCTGCTTATTATATTAGTCAAGCCCCCCCTTTAGATGAAACTTTACTAAAAGATCCAATTGCATCTGAGATTTATGACAAAGATGGGAATTTTATTACTCGAATTGGGACAGAAAAACGAAAATATGTGGAATATGACGATATTCCAAAGTTAGTGGAGGATGCGATTTTAGCAACCGAAGATAACCGTTTTTACAAGCATCATGGAATCGACCTTATACGTTTAGGAGGAGCGGTGATTGCTAATATTACCGAAGGGTTTGGTTCCGAAGGAGCAAGTACGTTAACACAACAAGTAGTTAAAAATTCGTTTTTATCTGATGAAAAAACGATTAAACGTAAAATACAAGAGGCATGGTTAGCTTACCAGTTAGAGCAAAACTATTCAAAAGAAGAAATTTTTGAAATGTATGTTAACAAAATATACATGTCAGAAGGCATTCACGGAATTGCAACCGCTGCAAATTATTATTATGGAAAAGAATTAAATGATCTCAAGCTGCATGAAGCAGCTTTATTGGCAGGAATGCCTCAAGCGCCGAACCGCTATAATCCATACAACAATCCAGAAGCGGCAGAAAAACGGCGAAATACTGTGTTGTATTTAATGTATAAGCACGGTCGTATTACGAAAGAAGAAATGGAAGCGGCGAAGCAAATTCCGGTAACAGAAGGACTCCTGAGTGAAGAGTCCCATGTAGCAAGTAATAAATACGAGGCATTTATCGACTTAGTAATTGAAGAAGTCGAAGCGTTAGGTAATTATAACGTATTTTCCGATGGTCTAAAAATTTATACAACGTTAGAACCAGAAGCACAAGAATTCGTGGAAAAAATGTTGACGAACGACGGGATGATTCCATTCCCTGACGACAAAATGCAAGCAGGTATCGCGTTGATTGATACAAAAACGGGTGAAATTCGCGCTGTAGGAGGCTCTCGAGAAAAAGACGTCAAACGGGGATTTAATTATGCTGTCGATGCGAAACGCCAGCCTGGTTCAACAATCAAGCCGATTTTAGACTATGGTCCGGCCATTGAATATTTACAATGGAGCACGTACCACCAAATCGTCGATGAACCGTATACGTATAAAGACGGAACGCCAATTCGCAACTATGATGGGTCATATCAAGGACAAATGACCATTCGAAAAGCCCTATACCTTTCTCGTAATATACCAGCATTAAAAGCGATGCAAGCGGTCGGTCTTGAAAAATCACGGGAATTTGGTGAAAAACTCGGCTTACATTTCGAAAACTTTTATGAATCTTATTCCATTGGTGGAATGGGAGAAGGAGTTTCACCGCTCGAAATGGCAGGTGCATACGCTGCGTTTGGGAATAACGGTTTTTATACAAAACCATATGCTGTGAAAAAAATCGTTTTACGCGACGGAGAAACAGAAATTAATACAACGCCGGAAACGACAGTCGCCATGAAAGATTATACGGCATACATGATTACCGATATGTTAAAAGACGTGTTAACGGTAGGAACTGGTCAAAAGGCGCGTGTTTCTGGTGTTCCGATAGCCGGGAAAACAGGTACAACAAACTATTCTGCTGAAGAAAGACAAAAATACAACATTACAAACAGTAAAGCGGCACCGGATATTTGGTTTGTTGGGTATTCAACGAATTATACAGCTGCTGTATGGACCGGGTATGAAAAAAGAAGTGACCCGATCCTACCAAAAGATCAAAAATTAGCCCAATACATTTTCAAAACATTAATGACGGAAGTTTCGAAAGGAAAAGATAATCCTGACTTTAAAAAGCCATCATCTGTCGTTGAAGTCCCTGTTGAAGTCGGCTCCAACCCGCCAATGCTTGCGAGCGAATATACACCGAAAGAAGAAATTGTGTACGAATTATTCGTTCGTGGAACGGAACCAACAGAAGTATCCAAAAAATATGACAAACTAGAAGCGCCGTTCAATATTCAAGCTAAATACCATGAAGAAGAACACGAAATTATCTTAACGTGGGATTATGAAATAAATGAAGAGGAAGAGATTCCTGTTGAATTTGAAGTTAGTGTATCCCTTGATGAAGGACCAAAACAAGTGTTAACGACGACGAAAGAAATGGGATTAAACATTACGAACCCAATTAATGGTGGCGTATATACATTCTATATCACGGCTATTCGTGGCGAACAACGAAGTGAAGAAAGATCCGTCACGATTCAAATTCCAGATAAAACGAAAGAACTTTTTGATGATGACGAAGACGAAGACGAAGATGATGATGAGAAGCCATCGAAAGATAAAAATCAACAGGACGACTCACCATCCTCTCCGCCAGACGGAGAAAATCCTCCATCGGATGGAACGAACGATATTATTGACTCACTAATCCCTAATCCGGATCGACAAAACGGTTCACCAAGTAACTAAAAAAGCTTGTCAGTTTTCTGACAAGCTTTTCTTTTTATTTAAAGCTAATGCCTTCGCCAATCGTTTTTGTTGGTCTTGAAATAACTCTTGTAATTGAATAAACGAATGATATAAAAAAGGTCGATTAACAATGAAGGTTAGCCGTTCCACCACGTTGACTGGCGTCAAAGAACAGTCTTTCAGCGCAAGTTCCCATTGGTTCAAACAAACTGGACGGCCATTCGACCAAAATATCATCATAAAAAATAAGGCAATCGATTCTATCATCAATCGTTCAGTCCCTTTTTGCCGCTCATGATACATTTGACTTAGCACCTGAAGCCGTTCATTCCAAAGGTGAACGAGCTTAGGAACAAACTTCTCGCGTTCATTCCACGGATACGTGTCAAAGTTACCTGTCTTCTCCATCAATTCATAGTAGAATAATGGATCAAGCGGACGAAAAGATTGTTCACTTTCTTCGATAGGGACAAAGATTAAATTTTTTGGAAAAAATAACGGGTGAGCCAACGTAGGCGGAAGCATAACTTTTAACACGATTATGCCTCCTTCACTTTTTTTAGCCTTTTCTTTCCTTCACGACATAAATCGTTTAACGGACAAACGGGACATTGTGGGTTTTGGGCTTTACAATGATAACGACCAAAGAAAATCATTCGGTGATGAGTAATAGCCCACTCTTCTTTCGGGACTTTTTTCATTAACGTTTTTTCCACTTCTAAAACAGAATCTTTCCAACGACAAATACCTAGACGTTTACTTACACGTTCCACATGCGTATCAACGGCAATCGCTGGAATACCAAAGGCGACAGAAACAACAACATTTGCTGTTTTTCGTCCCACTCCAGGTAAAGTCATTAATGTATCACGATCTTTTGGTACTTCTCCCCTATAGGAGTCAATTAATGTTTGACATAGCTTTTGAATATTTTTTGCTTTATTACGATATAGACCGATTGACCGAATGTCATTTTGTAGTTCTTCTACCGGTACTTTGATGTAGTCTTCTGGTGTTTTATATTTTTGGAACAATTTTTTCGTTACTTTATTTACTAATGCATCTGTACATTGAGCAGACAAAACAACGGCAATTAATAATTCAAATGGATTAGAATGGTTAAGTTCGCAATGGGCATCTGGAAACATTTCTCCCATGACATCTAAACAATGACGAATTTGTTGTTTGTTTAACATCCATTGATTTCCTTTCTACTGATTATTGTTCTAGCCAATTGTACAAAGGAAGTTTTTTCGTTCGTTTTTCATCTAGTGGCACTCCTTTTTTTCTCTCGCGAAACTTTTGTCCATAAATTCTGGCTTGCTCGATCGTATGAATTCCATTTTTCTTCCATTCAAATAATATCCGATCAATATAACGAAAATTGAGCTTTCCTGACATCACGGCTTCCCGTAAAGCCGCTTTAATAATACTTGGGTCATGGTGATCTTGATCCATCCAAATGGCTAATGTCTCACATTCAATCGGTGACAACGGACGACCAAACTCTTGCTCGAAAACGGTATATAAATCCGTTTCTTTCTGGGTAAGTTCTATTTTATTTTGTTTCGTGTTTTGGCGCAAATGACATTCAATCAATTGGTACCAAAGTGGCTTCAAGGAATAAGCTTCGTATCGAATTTGGTCAGATGTATAATAATCCTCAATTGAAAGAAACCCTTTTTGAACAAGATGACGAAGAAGAACCGTGCACTCTTCTTCACTTATAGTCATTTGGGATGCCAACTGTTCAGGTGTTGGGAATGGATTCCCTTTTTGAATAGAAGCGTGAACGTGCATAATTAACACTAATTCTTTTTCGTTCAACCCAAGGGTTGTATAGTACGACAACAACAAATGAGGGAATTGTACCATCCCATCGTTCATCATCGAAATCAGTAACTCTTTCTCCATGTTTAGACACCTCTCATCCAGTATACCATGAAGATGTAATTCGTGTGGTTGCTTAAACAAAAAGAATAACCACGCACATGTTGTACGTGGTTACTATTCTTACGGATACAGACGGTTAAGAAGACGTGGAAACGGAATCGTCTCACGAACGTGTTCAACACCACTAATCCACGCCACCGTTCGCTCTAATCCAAGACCGAATCCAGAATGCGGTACAGAACCGTATTGACGTAGTTCTAAATACCATTGATAAGCATCTAGTGGTAAGTTATGTTCCTCGAGACGTTGTTTGAGTAAATTATAATCGTGAATACGTTCGGAACCACCGATAATTTCTCCGTATCCTTCAGGAGCAATTAAATCGGCGCATAACACAACTTCAGGACGATTTGGATCTGGCTGCATGTAGAACGGTTTTAACTCTGTTGGGTAATGGGTAATAAAGACCGGTTTATCGAAACTTTCAGCAATTGCCGTTTCGTGAGGTGCACCGAAATCGTCTCCCCACTTAATATCATCGAATCCTTTTTCATGAAGAAGCTGAATCGCCTCATCGTACGTAATACGTGGGAACGGAGCTTTCACTTGCTCCAACTTGGATGTATCACGACCTAAGCGCTGAAGTTCTAATTGACAATTTTTGAGTACCGATTGAACAATATGGGATACATATTCTTCTTGAACTTTTAAATTGTCTTCAAATTCATAAAACGCCATTTCCGGTTCAATCATCCAAAACTCAATTAAATGACGACGGGTTTTTGATTTTTCTGCACGGAAGGTTGGACCAAACGAGAACACTTTTCCTAACGCCATCGCCGCAGCTTCCATATATAACTGACCTGATTGAGACAGATAAGCATCTTCATCAAAATATTTTGTATGGAATAGCTCTGTTGTTCCTTCAGGAGCACTTCCTGTTAAGATAGGTGGGTCGACTTTTACGAAACCTCGCTCGTTAAAGAATTCGTACGTAGCTCGAATAATTTCATTTCGAATTTTCATTATGGCATGTTGACGACGGGAACGTAGCCATAAATGGCGATGGTCCATTAAAAACTCGGTCCCATGTTCCTTCGGTGTAATTGGGAAATCTACCGATTCATGAATGATGTCAATGTCACGAACGTGTAGCTCATAACCAAATGGTGAACGACTATCTTCTTGTACTACACCCATTACATAAAGAGAAGTTTCTTGGGTGATGGATTTAGCTTTCGCAAAAACCTCTTCATCGACTTCGCTTTTAACAACGACCCCTTGAATAAAGCCAGAGCCATCACGCAATTGTAAAAAGGCAATTTTACCGCTTGAACGTTTATTTGCCAGCCAAGCTCCAATCGTGACTTCTTGTCCGACATATTTATGCACTTCTGCAATTGTTGTTTTCACATTCATTCCCTCCAAAAAGATTCAACCAGCTATCGTATGTATCGTTAATATTATACCGATATGAATAAAATCAAGCAATACGTATATCCTTCAAATAAAAATGGCTAAGATTACTTAGCCATTTTTTGTTCAACGAATGAATGAATACGTTGAATTGCTTTTTCTAGTAATTGTAAAGATGTCGCATACGATAACCGAATGTTATCCGGTGCCCCAAAACCAGAACCAGGAATCACCGCTACTTTGGCCTCTTCAAGTAACGCTTTGGCAAAGTCATCTACGTTAGCGTATCCTGTCCATTCTGCCGCTTTTTTCACATTTGGAAACAGATAAAACGCTCCTTGCGGCTTGACACAAGAAAAGCCAGGAATTGCCACTAATTGGTCGTAAATGATATTTAACCGCTCTTCAAACGCTTGGCGCATTTCTTCCACTGGTACTTGCGTGCCTTCATACGCAGCAATGCTAGCAAACTGTGCGGTTGTCGTTGGGTTGGATGTTGAATGACTCGCTAAGTCCGTCATCGCTTTTATGATTTGTTGGTTACCTGCTGCATAACCAATGCGCCAACCTGTCATGGAATGTGATTTAGAAACACCGTTAATAATGATGGTTTGATCTTTTAATTCAGAGGACAATTGGGCAATCGAAACGTGTTTGGCTCCACCATAAATGAGCTTTTCATAAATTTCATCAGAAACGATAAGAACTCCTTTTTCGATACAAACTTCACCAATGGCTCTCAACTCTTCTTCGCTATATAACATCCCTGTCGGATTGCTAGGTGAATTAATTATAACCGCTTTTGTTCGTTCGGTAATGGCTTCTTTTAATTGTTCGGGAGTAATCTTGAAATGTTGCTCTTCTTTACCTTCAATGAATACAGGAACTCCTCCAGCTAATTTCACTTGTTCAGGATAGCTGACCCAATAAGGAATTGGAATAATTACTTCATCCCCTTCGTTTAGTAATACTTGGAAAAGAGTATATAATGCATGCTTTGCGCCACTAGTGACGATAATTTCAGAAGAGGTATAATCTAACCCTTGATCTTGTTTAAATTTTCGAATAATCGCTTCTTTTAAGGCTGGTAATCCTCCAGACGGTGTATATTTCGTTTGTCCTGCATGCATGGACTCGGTCGCTGCTTTTAAAATATGTTCTGGTGTATTAAAATCAGGCTCCCCTGCACCAAGCCCAATCACGTCAATTCCTTTTGCTTTCATTTCTTTTGCTTTTGCCGTAATTGCTAATGTAGATGAAGGTGTTAAAGCACTCACACGGTCAGCTAAAGTAATTTTCATTTTACAAACCCCCAATTTTTTAAAGTTTTTCAATAGTTCTCCACCATTCCCCAGTATCAAAACGAATGTAATAATAATTTAATTGATCATGTTCGTTAATATAAGCAATCTCCCATAAGGGAATTGTCCTCTCCATCCCTAAATGGGCATGTAGAATTTTTTTTGGCGATTTATCTGTCTTTAATTTCTGAATCGCTTCTTGTTCTGATATTCCTTGGTCCCATCGAAGGACTGTCGTATGTTTCGTTTCCTTATTTATCCAAACAACATATTTTTTTCCGTTTTCCCTTAACCCAATGACGACATAATAACTAGATGTTCCATGATACCAATAAAAGGTCTCTGGATTGGTAATGTCCGCCAATTGTTTAGCTAAACGAAAAGCTTCTTGTTCAGCGTTTTTAAAAGGAGCGCTTGCTTGAACATATAAGTAACCCGCTCCAACAAGAAGTAATAAGCCGAAAAAAATAATGGTGACCTTTTTTTTCATATTATCACTTCACATTCTTATGTACGATAAATGGTAAAAATAGCTTTATCTTTATTTTCTGGATCTAAGCTTAAACCAAACATTAAATCGTTACGTTTCAAGGTCCGATTTAATAAATCAACAATTTTGTACAGATCTTCATGATAGTCAACTTTTACAGATGATAAAATCTCGATTTTGCTATCCACTTCATCTCCCCCATTTCAAACAAAAATTGTTACAAATACATTGCATTTTGGTGGTAACAATAAAAGTAATGACACCTATTGAATATTATATCAGCAATGTAAGTCAAAAACGTTGTAAAGTCAATAAATAATCTTTCTAGTCCACTCACACGCTGAAAGGCTGCGATTAAATCGCAGCTTTTTTGCATGTAACATTCAGTTTAGTTCATTTTAGCTCTGGCGGCAATGTGATGACTTCATAATTCGTAGGAGAAAATTTAATCGTGACTAAGCCATGATTTTTCGTATAATACACGTCAATCCACGATTCATTCAATAGTTTCATTATGTCTTCATGTGGACGCTGATTTTTCGAATAAAAAATAATGGCCACTTGCGGGTCCATATGATGAACAATTTGTTCTGTTATGGATTGTTCTTCGGCATAGTTAGCGACTTTAATAATATTCACATTTTTTAATGGCAATTGTAAAATGTGGCGCTCCCCATCCTTGGAACATGAAGAAAACCAAACCAATTGATGTTCATAAAAAGAAAACTGGAAATTTAATAGAAGCGGATTCATTTCTATCCACAGTATTTTAGCATGTAATTGCTCCGAAAGAGAATAGGTCTTACCTTCCTGCCAAACGGTATTAAAAACGCTTCCTTTTTGAAAAAGGATTTTTTTCCCACTAATCACTTCTTGAACATGATATTTGTGAATGAGCTCGGTTAACAGTTCAACATCAATGGCATCGTGGGAGGTAAGAAGCATTCGTTGGATATGATTTACTTTAAAGTATGATAATTGCTCCTTTAGTTGCTTCACATTAGTCGATTGACCATTTGTCAATAAAATATACTGTTGGTCAGGCAAATGAATTAAGGCTATTTCCCCGTTGTTTAATGACAAAAACGTGATTGCCATTTCATCGTCTTTTAAATTTAAATCGATCATTTCCGCATAAGCGATAGTAGAATCAAAACATATGCAAATTAAAATTATGTGTAAAAAAAATCGAGCACCCATCATCATTCCTCCATCCATTTGTTAGGGTGCGTCGATTTTTAGAAATTTATCATAACCATTGATGAATAAATGAAATGGTTTCTGCAATTGATAGTTCGTATACTGGAACTTGTGGAATTGATGCTAAAAACGTCTCCCCATATTTCGTCTGTACGATTCGTTGGTCAAACACAATGACTAACCCGCGATCAGTCTCATGTCGCAATAATCGGCCAAAACCTTGTTTAAAACGAATAACTGCCTCTGGTAGGGAATAATAATAAAACGAATTTTTTCCTTCTTGTTGAACGCGTTCACACATCGCTTCATGAAACGGTTCATCAGGTGGAGAAAACGGTAGTCGAACAATACATAAACATGATAAATCTTCTCCCGGAATATCGATTCCTTCCCAAAACGTACTTGTCCCAAACAAAATCGCTTTGTCGAAGCTACGGAATAGTTTAGTTAGACGTTGTGCTGACCCTCCGGATACACCTTGCGCAAGTAAGACGTATTGGTCCAACAATTGGGAGTCTTTCATTAACTCGTACGTTTTCTTTAACATATCATAAGAAGTAAATAATATGAGCATGCGTCCTTTCGTCGCTTGCGCAATTCCAATTAACTGGCTCGCAATCGTTGTACAATACTCTTCCATTGACACATCTCGAACTGAAGGCACATCATTTGGGACGATTAAACGGGCATTTTCCTTATAGGAAAACGGAGATGGAATGATTTTTTTATATGCAATTTCACGTTCCGATACACCTAATTGACTTAAAAAGAAATTAAAGGATTGGTTAATCGTCAATGTGGCTGATGTCATAATGACGCTCAATTTTTCGGCAAAAAACAGGGCATTCATTTTTTCTTCCACATATAATGGCTGCCAATTAAGCTGAATACTATTAGGTAGCGCCCGCTCGTCTCCTTCTGCCCATTGAATAAAACTGCTTCCAGTTCTTGTAAAAAAGTAGGTCATTTGTTCTTTTAGCCGTTGACATTCTTCCAAATAAACGGTACCTTCATTAAACACAAGATAATCACCGTCAGATAAGTTTGTTTTTACGCCTTCCAAAAGGGCCAATCGTTCATTCAAATCCTCTTCCAATTCATTCATCATAAAAATTATTCGTTCGGCAATTAGTTTCGCCGTTTTCCATGTCTCAGATTCCCAGTCATGAAGTTGAATACGTAATTTCCCTTTTCCTACTTTCCTTGAGCGTCTCATCCAGTTCCCAATAATCGTAAATAATTCATCAACTTCTTGCGAAAGGTTCTGAACAAGTTGAACGACTTCAAATGGATGTTTTGTTGGCTGAAACCCGTATTTTTCAACCACATCTTCAAATCGTCTAAGAAGCTGTTGTTGCTCGTATGAACCCAACAAACCTAAATGATATTTAACGAAAGCATAGCTTATTTGTTCACCAAAAAAGTGCGATGCTACCTTCGGTAAATGATGGGCCTCATCAATAATCACATATTTAAATGGAGGCATAGTTCCCTTTAAAGAATTTTGTAGTAAAAACGCATGATTGGTAACGATGATATGGGCATTCTCGGCTTTCTTTAATGCTCTTAAATAAAAATCATGCTCCTTCCATTCGTTTCGTTGCTTCGCTTTTTCCCACCCATAATGCTTAATTCGATTCCAAAATAATTTCCCCCCACTCGATAAGCTTAACTCGTCCACATCTCCGGTTTCCGTCTCCGTTAACCAAACTAATATTTGCATTTTTGCTAATATATGGTCGTACGTTGTATCTAATTCAGTTAACGTTTGTTCAAACTTAAATAAATCGATGTAATACGTTTTTCCTTTTAATACATGGACACGAAGTGGGAGAAATTCGTTTAGCCACTGAACTTCTTTTTCCATTAATTGCGTTTGCAGTTGAACCGTATGAGTACTAATAACAATTTTTTCTCCTGTCTGTAAAGCAAAATTGGCTGCTGGAAGTAAGTAGGCTATAGTTTTTCCAACACCCGTTCCTGCTTCAATAACCGCATGCTGCTGGTGATGCAAAGCACGTTCAATAACATTCATCATTTCGAGTTGTCCTTTGCGATGGCGATAGTTAGGAATAGCCTTTTTTAAAACTAAATGCTTTTGGTCCCCAATGCTTGTGCTAATTGCCTCTTTTTTTTTCGACAACGAATTTTTTTCAATATTTTTTAGAGCAATACCTCTGATTACTTTGTACGTGTTGTCATTCGATAGGATTCGATTTTCATCTATGGTTTCAAATAATAACCATAAATCACTTTTTAAATATTTAGCGAATTTTTTCAATTGTTTAATCGTAACTAGTGGTAGACGGTTCAGCTTTTGATAAAACTCGATAAATAATTGTGCAGTGACGAGGGCATCACTGTCTGCTTGATGTGGACGATCATGTTGAAATCCAAAATGTGCTGCTAGGTCAATTAATTTATAACTTGGTAGTGTAGGGTACGTTATTTTCGCGAGTTCAACCGTATCAATCACGTTTCCGTTAAACGATGGATAACCGACCTTTTCCATTTCATGATTTAAAAACGTTAAGTCAAATAAAGCATTGTGAGCGACAAACACACTATCGTGTAACAAATTCCAAACAGTCGGAGCAATATCTTTAAACGTTGGAGCATTTTTCACCAGCTCATCGTTAATTCCTGTTAACTCTTCAATAAATTCGGGGATTTGTTTATCTGGTCGAACAAGTGATTGAAACGCTTCAACTACTTGTTCATTTTCAACGACAACGGCTGCCAATTGAATAATTCGATCCCCTTTTTTGGGTGTATTTCCGGTCGTTTCTATATCGATGATTACAAATCGCTGATTCATGAATGACTCACCTTTTTCTTATGACCAACTCCCAAATGGAAAATCGGGAGGTGATTGTATTGCTTGAGATGTCAACGTTTTGAGTATACTTATGTGCAAAACGTTAACACGAAACGAAAAATTGTGCAATGATTCATACTTAAAACGTTTTGAATTGGTTGGTTTTTCCTTACGACACGTTATAAAAAACTTTAGTTTAGGCTACTCTTGTTCGTTTTAAATTTGTTCTATTGTAAAAGTACTTTTGGTTTGCTACACAATCCATATCTCTAAAATAATTAAAGTGTCCAAATGGAGCGTATCAAAAAAGCTCGGAATGTCTTCCGAGCTTAATTCATGACTGTATGAGCAGGTTCATAGGTGATTAATTCCTTAATTCGGTTATTTTCATCCATTATCGCTACTTTTGGACGATGGCTACTTACTTTTTCTTCTGGAACTAAGGCATAAGAAATAATAATAACGATATCCCCTTCTTGAACAAGGCGGGCTGCAGCTCCATTTAAACAAATAACTCCGCTTCCCCGTTCACCTGGAATAATATATGTTTCAAAACGAGCACCGTTATTGTTGTTAACAATTTGTACTTTTTCATTTGGAGCCATACCAACCGCATCTAAAATGTCTTGGTCAATTGTAATGCTGCCAACGTAGTTTAAGTTCGCTTCCGTTACGCGAGCACGATGAATTTTTCCATTCATTAATGTACGAAACATCGTTGTTCCTCCTTTATTTCCGGTGCAAAATAATGTTATCGATTAATCTTGCTTTAGAGAACCGTACGGCAATAGCAATTATAACCGTCCCTTCAATAACGTCAATCGGTTCAAGTGATGGATAGGAATATAACTCAATGTAATCAATCTCACCTGATGTCTGGGAAGAAAGGTAATTTCGAACGACGTTAATAATGATTTCCGGTCGTGTTTCTCCTTGTTCAATTAGTTTCTTTGCCTTTAATAGACTTTGATATAAGGCAGGCGCCTCTTTTCGCTCTTGAGCGGTTAGATTGACATTTCGTGAACTTTTCGCAAGTCCATCTTCTTCCCGTACGGTTGGAATAGGAACGATTTCAATTGGGAAAAAGAAATCCTTTACAAGCCCATCTACAACTGCTACTTGTTGGGCGTCTTTTAAACCGAAATACGCTTTATGAGGAAAAATTAAATGAAAAAGCTTGGTTAAAACGGTCACTACACCATCAAAGTGTCCTTCCCGAGAGCGTCCACACAAAACGTTGACCCTTTTCGTTACGGTCATTTGAACAGATGCCTCATAGGGATACATCTCTTGAACAGAAGGAATAAATAAATAATCAACGCCCACTTCTTTGGCAAGTTGTTGATCTCGTTCAATATCTCTCGGATAGCGTTCATAATCTTCGTTTGGACCAAATTGAAGCGGGTTTACAAAGATACTCATCACGACAATATCACAGTCTTTCCGCGCCTGTTCAGCTAAAGTTAAATGACCTTCGTGAAGATATCCCATCGTCGGGACAAATCCAATCGTTTTTCCCGCTTTTCTTTCTGCTAACATGAATTGTTGTATTTCTTTTGATGATGTAATTACTTTCATCCTTTTGTTCCTCCATACAGGCTGTTCAACTCTTCCTCTTTCATCGTAAATGAATGTTGGGTTTTTGGGAATAGATTTCGCTTCACTTCATGAACATATTGCCTGAGGGACGCTTCAATCGACTCATTGACATTGGTATACATTTTGACAAATTTTGGCACCCTGTCTACTCCATATCCGATGAGATCGTGATAAACGAGGACTTGTCCATCGGCGTCCGCTCCCGCACCAATACCAATCGTCGGAATTTCCAGAATGTCTGACACTTCTTTTGTTAATTGTCTTGGAACACATTCTAACACTAAGGCAATGGCCCCTGCATGTTGACACAACTTAGCATCTTCTATCAACTTTTGGGCAGCTTCTGCTGTTTTTCCTTGCACCTTATAACCACCGAGAACACCTACTGATTGGGGTGTCAAACCAAGGTGAGCAACAACAGGGATTCCTCCGTGTGTTAACGCCTCAATCATGTGAATAACTTGACCGCTTCCTTCGACCTTAACCGCGTGTGCTCCACCTTCTTGAACGATTCGAGTAGCAGCTTTTAGCGTATCTTTCGTTGAATAGTGATACGTCATAAACGGCATGTCTGTGACAATAAACGTATTTGGAGCTCCTCTTTTTACCGCCTTCGTATGATGAATCATGTCTTCTAATGTGACCGGAATGGTTGATTCATAGCCTAACACAACCATTCCCAGCGAATCACCAACGAGAATCATGTCGACTTCCGCTTTTTCGGCTAATTTTGCCGATGGATAATCGTAGGCGGTAATCATGGCAATTTTTTCTCCATTTTGTTTCATTGTTAAAAAATCTGTTACCGTTTTCATATCGTCCCTCCTTACGATTCAGAGGGAAAGAAACTTGTCCCATAAGAAAAGGTCCTTCCCTATAGGCGGCAGAAGGACCCTTACTCTTCGATGTTTGTTTCATCCCTCTGTCCTAGTCCGTTTTGGATCAAGGCAGAATCTATTTTTTTCACAATAAGGTAAGGTGCAGTTCATGACGATACTGCCCACCAAAATTATAACAAAGATTCCCTCTTTGTGTACAAGATTAACTTTTAATTTCGATATCTGCAGAATAAATATGATGAATGATCCCTTGAGCATCTTCTAGTTGTAATATGCCTTCATCAGTAATACCCAAAGCTTTTCCTTCAATTGTACCGTTAATCGTACGAGCAATAATATTCTTTCCAATACTTACTGCACGACTTTCCCACATGAGTTTAATTGGACGAAATCCTTCTTCCATATATAAATCATAATATATTTCTAGCTTTTCTAAAATTCGCCGGACTAATTGTGCACGGGGAATTTTTTTCTTTGCTTCAATCGCAATGGAAGTGGCGATAGGCTTAATGTCAGCGGCAAAGTCAGTCGACGACTGATTGACATTGATACCCATTCCTATAATGATAGAGTGAATTTTATCCGCATCTGCTTGAAGCTCTGTTAAAATGCCAGTGACTTTTTTACCTCGAATGAGAATATCATTCGGCCACTTAATTTCCGCTTCAATACCACTGATCTCCTCAATTGCTTGGGAAATCGCCACAGCGGCAATTAACGTAAATTGCGGAGCTTTTTGTGGTGGTAAGTTTGGTCGTAAAATTAAGCTCATCCAAATGCCAGTATATTTCGGTGAGTACCATGAACGGGTCATTCGTCCTCGTCCGGCTACTTGTTCTTCGGAAATAACAAGTGTTCCTTCGGGGTACCCTTCGTAACTCAGGCGATGAGCAATTTTTTGCGTGGATTCAACCGATTCTTCATAATAAATCGTTTGACCGAGACGCTTTGTTTGAAGTCCAAATTGAATTTCATTTTCAGTTACTTTATCTGGGGCTTGAACAATTCGATATCCCTTTTTACGAACGGCTTCTAATTGATACCCTTCTTTCCTTAATTCTTCGATATGCTTCCAAACGGCTGTCCTTGAACATCCTAATATTTTGGCTAAGGTCTGCCCTGATAAAAACTCTCCATTAGCCTCGGCAAAAGCCTCTAGCAATTGTTTTCGAATTGGTGATTGCACGACTGTAACCACTCCCTTATTTGATCTTTATCATTTTCAACGACGCCGTGTAAAACCGCCAACTCAACCTTTTCTAATACATCTTTTACCCACGGGCCACCAGGACGTTTAAACCAATCCATTAAGTCATTCCCTGATATGGTCAGCTCTGAACGATGGTGAATAGGCATTTGATTGAACTTTTCTTCCCACACATACCATACGGATGACGTTATACCATTGATGGCGTCGTACAATTTTTCTACTGAATACGCAATCGGTTTCGTTGCTTGATACAGCGTTTGGGTGGTCCATTCTTGTTGCAATCTTTGTTTTAAAAAGTTGTGAATGGTCGAAATTTCTTTACTCTGTTTCGACGGTAATCTCCACTCTTTAAAAAAGGTTCGCTCATTTATCGGTTGAAGAGCGTAAAGCAAAAGAGCCCACATTTCATTGACAGTTAACGAATCGTTCATCCATGAAATTGCTTGATGAAGCTTTTCTCCCTTTCCCTTTAACATCGGTAAATAGTTATATAACTGGGTTAACAGTAATAACTGAAACGCCTTGTGACGATATGGTCCGGATAACAATTTTTCAAATTCGACAAGCTTTCGCTCAACAGCAATATGGGCTAATAAATGGTTATGCTTTTCCAACGCTCGCTTGGTCGATTCTTCTAACTGAAAACCTAATTGACTTACAAATCGAACGGCCCGCATCATTCGTAAAGCATCTTCAGTAAACCGTTCATCAGGAGAACCAACCGTTTGCAAAATTTTTCGCTTCATCGCTTCTTGCCCATCAAATAAATCAATAATCTTCCCATTTATGTCCATCGCCATCGCATTAATCGTAAAATCCCGTCGCTTTAAATCTTCTTCTAATGACCGAACAAAGGTCACTCGTTCTGGTCGTCGAAAATCTTTATAGTCCGATTCTGTTCGAAAAGTCGTCACTTCGTAACCTTTTCCATTATGTAAGATTAAAATCGTTCCATGTTCAATACCAACATCAACAGTTTTTGGAAAAATCCCCTTTAGTTCATGGGGTAATGCTGACGTGGCGATATCTACATCGGAAATCGGACGGTCGAGAAGATAGTCTCTGACCGCACCTCCGACAAAATACGCCTCAAAACCGTGTTGTTGTATTTTTTCAATAATTGGAATCGCGGATCGAAAAGGTTCTCTCATCATTCTAATTCCTTTCTTCCATTAAACGAACATAAAGTTGTTCATATTGTTGAACGATTTTTTCCGAATGGAATTTGTCATAAACCGTACGTACAGCCTGCTCGGAAAACGTTTTGTGCAAATCTTCATCTGTTACTAGTTGAAGGCTTCGTTCGGTGATTTGATGAATGTTTCCAACCTCACAAATAAATCCGTTTTCACCATCTGTGATAACTTCTGGAATGCCTCCGATGTTCGTTCCGATACATGGTACACCACAGGCCATTGCCTCTAATGCCACTAACCCAAAGCTTTCTTTTTCTGAAAGTAAAAGCATCACATCACTAATCGAATATAGCTCTTCTAAATTATCTTGCTTTCCTAAGAAAAGAACATGTTTTTGTAAGCCCAACTTTTCCACTAATTGACAAACAACGGTCATTTCTGGACCATCTCCAACTAGCAATAACTTCGCCGGAATCTTTTGCTGAATGTTGTAAAAAACTTGTACAACGTCTGGTACTCGTTTGACTACTCGAAAGTTTGAAACATGAATGAATACTTTCTCCTGTTCGTTTATGCCGTATTCTTTTTTTAATGAACTAGACTCTACCTTTCGGTAAACTCGCTCATCAATAAAGTTATAAATGGTTTGAATATTTTTATTCGGTCGAATCAAATCATACGTTTGTTGAACGAGGGCATTGGATACGGCAGTGACACTATCCGATTGCTCTATCCCAAAGCGAATCGCTTCCTTTAGCGATGGATCGTATCCTAAAACGGTGATATCTGTCCCGTGTAGGGTAGTTACAATTTTTACATCATTGTTTGACATTTGTTTTGCTAAAATGGCACAGACTGCATGAGGAATCGCGTAATGGACATGCAAGATATCTAACTGTTCTCGTTGAATGACTTCCGCCATTTTATTCGCTAATGCAATATCGTACGGTGGATATTGAAAAACGGAATAACTGTTCACTTCTACTTGATGGAAATAAATATTTGAGTACATTTTTTTTAAACGAAACGGGACGCTTGATGTTATAAAATGTATTTCGTGTCCTCTCTCTGCTAAAAGCTTTCCTAATTCTGTGGCGACAACCCCTGATCCCCCAACCGTAGGATAACATGTTATACCAATTTTTAATCGCATTGATCATCACCTAGCAAATCATGATGTAATAACACTGGCTGCTTTGTCATAAACCCTTCCGCATAACGAACTCCCACTTCTTTTCCGAGAATTCGTTCTCTAGCCGTAACAGCCTCAATATACCCATCTGTTAAAGGGGTCGCGACACCATCAGGAGATAATGTAAATTGGCTTTCATACGCTTTTAAGCTTTGAATTTTCTTTTCGATAAACGGAGAGATGTCAAATGCTACATGCGGTCGATAAAAGCCATTAATCATGTAATAGAAGACCTTTTTTACTTTATGGGCATCATAAGAGGATATAAATTTACGTATCCCTGCAGAAAATACCGCTTCATCCACTAATTTGGAGCAGTTGCCATGATCAGGATGCCGATCTTCCCAGTACGGGGCGAAAACAACGGTTGGCCGGTACTCACGGATGACATCGACGACCAATCGAATATGTTCGTCCGTCAAATAAAGCCCCCGATCTTTTAATGGCAATGTGATTCGTTTTTCTACACCAAGAATATGGGCGGCATGTTGCGCTTCTTTTTTTCTTCGTTCAACGGTTCCGTTGGAGGATAGCTCTGCTTCGGTCAGATCACAAATAACGATTCTTTTCCCCACCGAAGCGAGCTTGGCAATCGTTCCGCCCATTCCAATCTCCACATCGTCAGCATGGGCCCCAAAGCATAAAACATCGATTGGTGTATTCATGAAGTCTATTAGCCTCCGTTTCTTTTATGTACATTTCGCCATTGTAGGTCTCCCCTTTGTAACCCGTGAATTAAAATTTCAGCGGTTCCCATGTTGGTTGCTAACGGGATTTGGTACACATCACATAAACGAATTAATGCTGATACATCGGGTTCGTGAGGTTGAGCTGTTAATGGATCGCGAAAGAAGATAACGATATCCATTTCATTTTTAGCAATTAACGCTCCGATTTGTTGATCTCCACCTAATGGTCCAGACTGGAATCGGTGGACTTGCAAATTAGTAGCTTCCAATATCCGCTTACCCGTTGTCCCTGTTGCATATAACGTATGTTGTTTTAAAATCGGTTCATAGGCAATCACAAATTGTACCATGTCATCCTTTTTTTTATCGTGAGCAATAAGCGCAATGTTCACTTCCATCCCCCCCCCGATGTTAATCCATAATATGCTCTAACCCGTACACCAACGTTTCTAAGTGCATAATTGTTTCCACGCAATGCTTAACTCCTGTCATAAAAGACCCTCGGTGATACGAATCATGACGGATCGTTAACGATTGTCCTTCTCCACCAAACATGACTTGCTGATGGGCAATTAATCCTGGTAAACGGACACTATGAATCCGCATCCCTTCAATATTTGCCCCTCTTGCTCCGGAAAGCGTTTCTTTTTCATCGGGGTGACCTTGAGTCTTTGGTGAACGTACTTCTTGAATTAATTGTGCTGTTTTCACTGCTGTTCCTGATGGAGCATCAAGCTTTTGGTCATGATGCATTTCAATAATTTCAACATCCGGTAAATATTTGGCGGCCATTTGAGCAAACTTCATCATCAATACCGCACCGATCGCAAAGTTTGGAGCAATAATACATCCGAGTTTTTTTTCTTCCGCTAATTGTTTTAGTTCTTCTAACTGCTCATTTGTAAAGCCCGTCGTACCTACAACTGGGCGAACTCCATACATTAATGCCGTTTTCGTATGTATGTAACCTACTTCCGGTGTCGTCAAATCAATAAAGACATCCACGCTTTCGTTTTGAAACAATTGGTCGATGTTTGTATAAATCGGAACATTTACTCCCGGAAAATCTGGTATGTCACTTAATAGTTGACCATCGTGTTTTCGGTCTAATACAGCCACTAGTTCAAAATGATCCGTTTGTTGAACCATTTTCACTGCTTCTCTGCCCATTTTACCGCGTGGTCCCGCGATGGCAACGCGAATTTGACTCATCATTTGTCCTCCTTTCTTGTCCAACGATCTTTATCTCTCGTTTGAAACTTTTCCATGACCATGTCATGCGCTGACTGTAAATCGATATTTAACGAATTCGCTAAACAGATTAATACGAAAAGTAAATCACCAATTTCTTCTTCAATCGTTTTTTCTTTTTCCGTTTTTTTCTTAGGTTTTTCTCCATAATAATGATTAATTTCTCTCGCTAATTCTCCGAGCTCTTCGGTCAGCCTTGCTAACATAGCTAATGGTGAAAAATATCCTTCTTTAAATTGACCAATATACGCATCGACTTCTTGTTGAAGCTGTGCGACAGTTTTTTGCTTCTCCAAGTCCATCGTCCCCTTTCTTATCATATTTCATGTTAGCTAATTCCTTATATTTTTACAAATAATTTTTCTTTACATAATGGAGAGCATCCAAATATTGCTTGATCATCAAGCTTTAGCTATAATAGGAATTCCGATGATACACAATTTTATTCACGGGGGGGAAGACAGATGTTCGGATTACGTTGGAAAAATACTTTATTTATTTTAATAGGTTCAGCTATTTTTTCTTTTGGCATCGTTCATTTTAATATGCAAAATAATTTAGCCGAAGGTGGATTTACGGGTATTACGTTATTGCTTTATTTTATTTTTGGAATTGACCCTTCCTATACTAATTTAGCGTTAAACATTCCACTCTTTTTCATTGGTTGGCGATTATTAGGGAGAAACGCGTTTTTTTATACGCTAATCGGAACATTGGCTGTTTCGATTTTTTTATGGGTGTTTCAACGTTTGCAATTAAACATTCCACTTGAAGGAGATTTATTTTTAGCTGCTCTTTTTGCGGGTGTATCCATTGGAATTGGATTAGGAATTATTTTTCGGTTTGGTGGAACGACAGGCGGTGTTGATATTATTGCCCGATTGGCCTTTAAATATCTTGGCTGGAGTATGGGAAAAACGATGTTTTTATTCGATGCCGTTGTTATTACGTTATCGTTAATTACATATTTAGACTATCGGGAAGCGATGTACACGTTAGTAGCTGTTTTTGTCGGGGCTCGTGTCATTGATTTTATGCAAGAAGGTGCTTATGCAGCAAGGGGTGCGATGATCATTTCTGAAAAGCACGAGAAAATAGCTGATACGATTTTAGAGCAGATGGATCGAGGCGTCACCGTATTAAAAGGATATGGATCGTTTACGAAACAACCTCGTGAAGTGTTATATTGTGTTGTCGGCAAAAATGAAATCGTTCGCTTAAAAAATATTATTACTTCTGTTGACCCCCATGCATTTGTTTCTGTTACGGTTGTTCATGACGTATTAGGCGAAGGGTTTACGTTAGATGAAAACAAAAACCCGATAGAATAAATGAAAAAGGTGTCTCAGTATTTGAGACACCTTTTTCATTATTCTTCATCACCTTGCATACCAGTAAAGATTAATACGTATCGGAGTAATTCAAGTAATGCTACTGCAGCTGCAGCTACATAAGTTAACGCGGCTGCATTTAATACCTTCCGAGCATGACGCTCCTCTTCGTTTCGAATAATACCTAGTGAAACAACTTGATCCATTGCACGAGAAGATGCGTTAAATTCCACTGGTAGTGTAACGACTTGGAATAGAACAGCAGCCGCCATCATTAAAATCCCGAGTAACAAAAATCCTGAAAGCTGTGCGATAATTCCAATGAAAATGAGAATCCACGAAAAATTTGAACTAATATTGACAACCGGAACTAGCGCATGGCGAAAACGTAGAAATGCATACCCTTGAGCATCTTGAAGTGCATGTCCAACTTCGTGTGCTGCCACCGCAGCTCCAGCAACTGAGTATCCATGGTAGTTTGCTGGAGACAGATGTACCGTTTTTGTAAGTGGGTTGTAATGGTCACTTAAAAATCCATGTGTTTCCACTACTTTGATATGGTATAATCCGTTATCATCTAAAATTTTTCTCGCTACTTCTGCTCCAGTCATTCGTGATGAAGTGGGTACATTGGAATATTTATTGTACGTCCTTTTCACACGGAATGACGCCCATAGGGGAACGATTAGAATGAGCAAGAAATAAATAAGAAATCCGCTCATCTTATGCCATTACCTCCATCATTTATCAATGTTCTTCTTTTCAAGAACATTTTACTCATTCTATAAAAAGAAAGTCAATCATTTTGCTCTTGTTTCTTTTTCTGTTCATTTCCTTTATATTTTCTCCAACCGACGTAAGATAATGTAACTATGATAATACTACCAGTAGAGATAATGACCCACCATAAGGATGGATCGGCTTCATCTTCTGTCGTATTGTTAAATAAATACTGTAAATCGTTACGTAAATTCGTTAATTGATTGTGTGAATCTCTATCAGTAAGAACTTCTGTACGATAACGGTCGATAAATGCAATTTGGGCATCCAATTTTTGTACGGTTTGGACAGGAATATCTACTTTTAAACTCGGTTGAATGACACTATATTTCGATAAAAAAGAATTTAAATGTTGATGATACAATAAGGAATCTCCTTCTTGAGCCGCTTGTTCTACTTGTTGAAAGGCGGTCATAATCGAATCTTCCATTTCCGTCCATAACGGTTGGTATTGAGTAACGAGTGCATCCATAACGAGTCGGAATGTTGTTACTTTATTCAAGCGCTCTTCTGGCGTTAGTGACATGTTTGTTAAGGCCGAAAGCGCTTGGTTATGAGTCGCTGTTAAAATCCGTAACTCATCCATAGAAAACAATCGCTCTTGGATTGTTACAGTTGTAAATTTATTTGAAAAATATTCAAGCAACCGTTTGGCCTCTTCATATTTTCCTAGTTTCGTTAAAGCTAATGCTTCGTCAGCGATCTCGTCAAGTTGTCCTAACGATTCATTTGATTCAGCCAATGTAGTATGTGAAAACCAAGTAATCCCGGTCAATAGAAACCACAAAATTACTATTATAGTAACCTTCTTCATCCTTGTCCCCCCTCAAACTACTAGTAATATGTATGATAGGGTGGACAAGTATAGAACTTTCTTCCGATGAAATTTAATCGTTTTTCACCAAACTGTAACGATGAACCGTTAAAAAGTAAGTTAAACCGATCGAAAAAATGCTTAGCCAAAACGTAAAGTATCCAATCTCTTGGACATACATATGTAATTGGGAGTAGCGAGGATATTGAGCGAACACATAATCAATCACATCGTTATGTAACGTCCAAATACTTGCGACAATAATATGGCGCAGTTTCACTTGTAAAAAAGGCGAATATAAGATACCTTGAATAGCCATCGCTAGGTGTGACACTATTAACAAATACCCTTGCCATGGTAAATATCCTGTTACTTGAAGGGTGAGAATGTTCATCACAACTGCCCAGACCCCATATTTAAACAATGTTAATAACGCGAGAGCTTCTATATAAGGGATATTTGTTCTCAACAAAAAACCTATTAATACAATGACAAAAAATAAGCTGGCTGTAGGGCTATCAGGAACAAATGGTAAAAAATGAGGCGGTGTTTCACTTAATTGAGAGCCGTACCATACATATCCGTATATCGTACCCCCAATATTAATCAATAATAGTGCCCATAAGACGAGCCGGTTCATTAATAAGTTTCGCCAAAATACCAATCCTTATCTTCCTTCCTTTATCTTTTATTACATCCAAATTGTAGCATAATTAGTAGATTACCTTACAACATCTTAGTCGTAATTCAATGAATTGACGATAAAAAAGGGCCACCCGAAATTGGACAGCCCTTAACATATCACCTTATTCAGCTTTTAAACCGGAGATAAACTCTGCTAATTTTTGAAGATCTTCGTCTGTACCTTTAAATAGTCCAGCTGGCATGCCTGGCGCTTTACCGTTCACAGCGATGTCAGCCACTTCTTCAGGTGTTAATCCTGTGTCAACTAGTGCAGGAGCAGCTCCACCTTGTAAATTATCTCCGTGACAGTTGATACATCCATTTTCTTGATAAATTTTGTAGCCTTCTGCTTCTTTATCAATTTCTACTTCAGCAACAATTTTACCTTGTGCTTCGCGTGCTTCCCAGTCAACTGCAACAGCAGACTCCCAAGTAAGATAAATGGTTGCTGCAACTGCCAGTAACATAAAACCTGTTGCAAATGGACGTTTCGTCGGACGACGATGTGGCCCTTTATCAATGAACGGTGCTAATAGCAGGGCACCAAAGGCGATACCAGGAATAACAATCGCACCAATCACGTTGTATGGACCAGAAGCGTACGTATACTTCAGTAATTGATAAAGGAATAAGAAGTACCAGTCTGGTAACGGAATGTATCCTGTATCAGTCGGATCCGCCACACGCTCAAGCGGAGACGGGTGGGCGACCGTTAAACATAAATAACCGATTAAAAACACGGAACCGACAAGCCATTCTTTTAATAAGAAGTTTGGCCAAAACGCTTCCGTTTTACCTGGATATTCCGAGTAATCTTTCGGAATATTTGGCTTTCGTTCAGCAGAGACGCGAGAGTCCCCAACGAACTTCATGCCTTTACCGCGATGCATAGCGTCCCCCTCCTTCAAATTAAACTACAAAATTATCCGAACGTACTCAATTTTACAGTGGACCTGAAATTCCTTGTTTACGAATCATTAAGAAGTGGGCACCCATTAAGCCTAATAAAGCTGCTGGTAAGAAAAAGACGTGAATCGCAAAGAAACGTGCTAATGTTTGGGCACCAACGATTTCTGGGTGACCTGCTAATAATGTCTTAATTTCATCGCCGATAAATGGAACAGCGCCAGCAATTTCAAGACCAACTTTCGTTGCGAATAGCGCTTTCATATCCCAAGGTAATAAGTATCCTGTGAAACCTAAACCTAACATAACAAAGAAAATAAGAACCCCAACAATCCAGTTTAGTTCACGTGGCTTTTTGTACGCACCTTGGAAAAATACACGTAACGTATGTAAAAACATCATTACGATAACGAGACTCGCACCCCAGTGGTGCATTCCA
Source organism: Bacillus sp. (in: firmicutes) (assembly GCA_017656295.1). NCBI lineage: Bacteria > Bacillati > Bacillota > Bacilli > Caryophanales > Bacillaceae > Bacillus > Bacillus sp. (in: firmicutes). The sequence continues at coordinate 129,287 of JACDOC010000007.1, forward strand.
CGAACGATTTGTCCAAAAGCTACTTCGTTCTGTAGGTAATAAACAGATTTCCAAGCGTTTTCAATATCTGGTACATAATACATAGTTAAAAACATACCAGACAAGATTTGGATAACCGTTACAAAAAACGTTAATCCACCAAAGCAGTAAACAAACGCCGAAAAATGGTGCGCTGGGTTTACGTGCTCAGGCACTTCGTGATCGGCAATATCGCGCCATAAAGGCGTAATATCTAAACGCTCGTCAACCCAATCATACAGTTTGTTTAACAATTATTACGCCTCCTTACACAAATGGATTTGCCTTTGGTTTACCTAAATAAAGGTAACCATCCACCACTTTTGTTGGGTATGCATCCAACGGAGCGGTTGGAGGTGTACCAGGTACGTTCTTACCATTCTTCTCATAAAGCCCGTTATGACAAGGACAGTAGAACATGTTTTGATGTTTTTGATCTCCGTTCCAGTTTACTGTACAGCCAAGGTGTTTACAAATTGGAGAGAGGGCAACGATTTCCCCTTTTTCATTTTTATATACCCAAGCTGTGTTCGTAACTTCTGAAACATACCATGCATCTTTTTGCTCGTATGAGAAGTCTACACGTTGAGGTTCGTTCGTAATTTCATCCACTTTCAATTTAGTTGGATGAAAATCACCTGCACCCTTTGGTTGTAATACAGGATCCACCGCAAAACGAACCATTGGCATCAACATTCCTGCTGCCATAAATCCGCCTACTCCTGTAAGCGTATAGTTAAGGAATTGACGACGTGATACACGATGTTTGCTCATCCTTTTCCCCCCTCTATCTTAAGGTCAGTCCTACGGACAAAGTATTCGCACATATACAAAACTAGGACATACTCATGATATATCAATCTTTTGACAAGGTCAATAACCACGGAGAACAAAACGTGTCAACAATGTGACGATTTTCTGAAAAATTATGGTTGATGTTGCCACTTATGAACGATAAGTTGAATCAACTGTTTCACTTGGTCGTTCATCAGCGAATGTTTAAATTGCCGGTCAACATGCTCAAGTGGTACGGAAGGAACCCATAGCACTGTTCCCTGTAATAAATCTTCATACGTTTTCCATTCAGGGTCTGAAGTTAGATAAAATACATGCACAAAACCCTGTTGTTTACATTGTTCTTCCCATTTACGGAGACGTTCTCCTTTTTCTTTTTCCTGCTCGAGGTAACTAAACGGAGGAAAAAGAAACAATCTCCCCTTAAATTGTTTTTCTAAATATGTAGATAATAATTGAATAAATTCTCCTTGTTGTGCAGCTTGTTTCATTCCTCCTTCATCGAAACGAAGTGGAAGAAGAGGGATGATGGCTGTGTCAACAAATTGTTTTTCTTTAAAATAAGTTTCTACATCTTTTCCATTCCAATTCATCCTAATTTCTCCTCTGCCTTTATGTTTCGTTACCTAGAATACCACATTCTAAAGAAAAAAGGGATTTTTTCCTCTCCTTTGTCTTATCCTTCACCGGAAGGCAAGAGTTTATGTACTGTTTCTGATTCATTCTTTTATGCCATATAAAAAGAGCCTGACGTTCTGCAACAGGCTCTTACGAATGATTTTTCTCACTTCGTTTCGGTTGTAACCGATTTAATTGTTGAACAAGTTCTTGAAAGCGGTGCTCATCTTTTTGGTCTAATGCTTGATCAATTTCTTTCAATAACCGGTTTTTTTGAAAATCTTTAATGCACATCTTTAAAAATTGTTCCGCTAGTATACGATCTTCTTCTGTAATATGGATGTTTTTCGGAACGTACGGATTTTCTTCTAATACGGCTGCATATTGATGAGATGTACGAGCAGAGCGAAAGTTTAACTGAATATAAATGTTTTCATCCTTGTTTAAACGAATATCGTGGAAGGATTTTTCAGCATCCGTGGTCATGACATTTTCTTTGTAAAAACGAAACGGAGCATCATCGACACAATGAGTAGACATGATTAACCCGCGTGGACAATACTGGGCATCTTCTACAAAATGAACTTTCTCCATCAGTTGGTCATGACTCATTAAATAATTTAAAATCCAAACACATTCTCTTCGTTTTAATTGGTAGTGATTTAAAAACCATCGAATAAATTCTTTTTTCTCATTGACAGATACAGGGGTGTTCATCTTCTCCCTCCTCTGTATTATTCATCATTCTAACATACGGGTATCTTCCTGAAGGCGTTCGACAAGCATGATATATTCTTCATTCGTAGGGTCTTGTTGTAATAATTGCTGATAAATAGTATAAGCTTCTTTTAACATTCCTTCTTCAAGCAGGAATTGTCCAAAATCGTTTAAAAATTCTGGATGATTCTTAAAGAAAGTATATGCTTGTTGGTAACGTTTTAATGCCTGCTCATACTGTTCTACCTCTTGGAGAGATACCGCCATGTCCCAATCCAATTGAGGGTCGTGCTCACCTTCTTTTTCAACCATTTCCACTAGCTCAATGACCTCTTCGTAACGCTCTTGATGAAGTAATAAACGATTTAATTGAAGGGCAGCTTCCAAATAAGATGGGTCAATTACTAACGCTTGTCGAAAAAAGTGTTCTGCTTTTTCTAAATTGTTTAGTTTCATCGCTATTTTTCCACCAAACGCAAGCAATTCTTTGTTAAATTCATTAAATTTTAACCCTTCTTCGATGGTTTTCACACTTTTTTCAAGTAGTTCTTCGTGTTCGTATGCCTTTGCTAAGTAAAGGTACAACGAATGATATTCAGGGTCTAATTCTTTTAATTCGGTAAATTTTTCAATCGCCAGCTTATAATAACCCGCTTGATAGGCAGTAAAAGCATATCCGAATAATGTATTAATTTCTAATCGTTCATCTAATGCTTTTTCATAGTATGGAAGAGCTTCTTCAAACGCTCCACCTGCACTTAACGTATCGGCTAAACGATGATGAATCGATGTTCCAGCAATTTCTGTTTCGCCTGTTTCTAATAATTGTTCGTAATGTCGGATTGCTTCTAAATGTCTCCCTTGGGAGGCATATAATTCGGCTAAAGCAAATTGAATGACTGGCTCATTCGGAAGAAGTTGTTGTGCTCGGAGTAATTTTTGTTCACTTACTTCAAAAAGCCCTTGCGATTGGTACAAATCCGCTAAAAGGACGAGGGCACGTGGATATACTGGATCGTTCTCAGGGATTTGTTCTAATTGTTCTAAAGCGGCATCTTCTTGATCCATGTCCACAAGCGTTTCCGCTAATAAGACTTTTAATTCCCCTTCATCCGGATATTTTGTTAGCAATTGTTCATATAATTGTTTTGTCTCTTCTAAAAAGCCAAGATGGTATAGTTCTTCTGCCAATTGAAATTGTTCTTCATCACTTCCATTTTTAAGAATCTTTTGGAACGTTTTCTTTGCATTGTCTAAGTCTCCTACCTGTAAATGTTGCAACATTTGTTGTGGCGTATTCATTAGGCATTCCCTTTCTATTTCTTTCATTTTCTATTGGAAATATAGTGGTCGTTTAATTTTTAACTCAGTTCCAAAACCAGGCCGATATTCGATTTTATCATATATTTTTATTATTTGTCCTTTAAAAACGGTTAGCAAGGGGTCGTCTGTTGGGACCGAATCATTAAGTGTTGTTTGATTATACAGGTTATAAATTATTTCTCCACCAACCATTAAATTTCCTCTAAGAGGAAACACGCCAATTTTTTTCAAAATTCGTTCTTCGATAGGTGTATACGGAACTATCTGTTGAGTATAATGAGTTATTTTTTCGTTTTTCAACACCGTTTCCCATCTTTTTAGTATTTTTTTTCGTTGTTTGTCGTTTATTGACGATGGAAGATAAGGAATTAACACCAATAGATATGGGAAGATTGCTTCTTTAATCCATCCCCAAGGACAGTCTTCCCATGCTCCATCTTCATCGAGTTGAACCAAAATAGCCGGAATAAGTAATTTTTTACACGTTCTCACAAAGGAAGGGGTTAAAACTTTTGGTGGCACTAGAGGACAGATTAGGAAGTCAATAGGTGAATTAAATAATGACGTTCTTCGAAAGTTTAGTTGTTTGGACAAATCTTTTTCATACCGAATGGGAATGACGGAAAGTACGGTTGTACAGCCTTTTGATAAAAAGTGGTGAATAAAATGTTCTTTTAATTGAGAATTCGACCAGTCATCAATTGGTGCATCATCCATCATCACGTGAGTCGGTGCAATGATAAACGGAGAAATGTTCATGCGCATGTATTGGTAGCGAGAATAAGTTGGGCGAATACCACGGATTTTCCCGTCTTCTACTAATAATTCCATTTCCTTTCGTTTAGTATTCGTCCACATGGTGCCTCCTTCAATGATATATTTCATCTAACCATCTCCTATGCTCATTTGTTATTGACAAGCTATGAACAGATGAAAAAAAAAATGACAAAAAGCGGGTGACAAAACTCACCCGCTTACACAAATACATAACTTATATTTGTTTAATCTTTATTCATCCCTAATATTTTTAAATCTTCAAAAAAGGTTGGATAAGAAACAGAGACGGCATGGACTCCATCAATGGTTACTTCTGATTGACATATAAGGGAGGCAATTGCTAACATCATACCGATACGATGGTCCCCATAAGAACGGACGTTTCCCCCTGTTAAAGTACATTTTCCATGAATGATCATTCCATCCTCGGTCGGTTGAATATCAGCACCTAATTGTTGTAGCTCATGACAAACGGCATCAATTCTGTTTGTTTCTTTCACCTTTAATTCTTCTGCATTTCGAATAATGGTCTTTCCTTCGGCTTGAGTAGCAAGTAGTGCAATAATTGGAAGTTCATCAATTAATCGTGGAATCATCTCCCCTCCAATTTCAATTCCTTTCAATTTTGAAGAGCGAATGATAATTGTTCCAACTGGTTCTGTGGAATCATAGCTTTCGTCTACAATCGTAATATCTGCCCCCATTTGTTTCATTACATCAATAATGCCTGTTCTTGTCGGATTGAGTCCAACATTTGGTAAGATAATTTCACTTCCTGGGACAATAGCGCCCGCTACGAGGAAAAACGCTGCTGAAGAGATATCCCCTGGTACAACAATATTCGTTGCTTTTAATGTTTGTTTTCCATTCAATCGAATAACATTTCCATGTTTTTCAATTTCGCCTGAAAATTGCCGAATCATTCTTTCAGTATGGTCTCGACTTGGAGCAGGTTCAAGAATCTCGGTCGTCCCTTCACTTTGTAAACCAGCTAATAAAATAGCCGACTTTACTTGCGCGCTCGCAACAGGTAATTCGTATCGAATGGCATTTAGCTGTGCTCCTCGTACGGACAACGGAGTAAATTCTCCATTTTGACGTCCGTCAATGATGGCCCCCATTAATTGTAAAGGTTTTGTTACCCGAGACATCGGTCGTTTCGCAATGGATTCATCACCTATGAGGACAGAATGAAACGGGCGACCAGCTAAAATTCCGAGCATAAGGCGTGCCGTGGTTCCTGAATTTCCGACATTTAAAATGTCTTTTGGTTCTGTTAAACCGTCCCAGCCCTTCCCATGTACGGTCACAGTCGTTCCATGCTGTTCAATATGAACTCCTAAGCGTCGGAAACAAGAAATCGTACTTAAACAATCATCTCCAGTTAAAAAGTTTTCGATGGTGGTCGTCCCATTGGCGATGGCCCCGAACATAACCGCCCGATGGGAAATGGATTTATCCCCAGGCACTTGGACCGTTCCTCTTAAAGGACGACTTTGTGGTTTGAGCGATAATGTGTCCATTGTACTCCCCCTATGCTAAAAAGACTTCGTAATCGGTATGTCGTTTAATGCATTGCTCCGCACGTTTACGATCTTGATCGTTTTGGAAACTAATGACAAGGATGCCATAAATATCTTCTCTTGTTTCCATAATGCGAATATTCGTAATACTAATTTGTTCATCTGCTAAGTAACCAGTAATTTCAGAGATTACTCCTGGATAATCGGGTACATCTACGTATAGGTCATAAAACGAAGGAATGGCTCCTTGTTGAAATGCTGGCAAATCGTCACGAAATGTTTTAGCTTTTTGAAAGTACGCATAAATATTCTCACTATCTTCTTGCTCAAGCATACGGTCAATGTGTTCCATTTCACGCTTCCAATATCGTAATAACTGCTGCATCACTTCTTTATTATGTATGGTAATTTCTTTCCACATGCGTGGGTCAGAAGAAGCGATTCGGGTAATATCACGAAATCCACCAGCAGCAAGCCGTGATAATAGCGGAAATTCGCCACCAAACTTTTCAGCTTGGTGCACAAGCGATGCCGCAATAATATGAGGAAAATGACTGATGACTCCAGTCATCATATCGTGCTCATCCGGTTTTACTTGAACAAATTTTGCCTTCGTTTCTTTCAGCCAAGTTTTTAAACGCTTCACATCTTCATCAGCACCATCAAAAGGTGTTAACAAATAAAAAGCATTTTCAAATAATATATCTTTTGCTGCGATTACACCACTTTTATGTGAGCCAGCCATTGGATGTCCACCAATAAAAGTAATACCCTTTTCATGCAATTGTGTCGCTTGTTCCATGATGCGGCCCTTCGTACTTCCGGTATCTGTTACAATCACTCCATTTTTTAAGGGAAGTTGTGAAAGTTCATGTAATAGACGTTCCGTTTGAATGACTGGAGTGGATAATATGATTAAATCGGCCTTTACCACTTCATTTTTCCAATCTTCTGCTGCTTCATCAATTACTCCGAGCGATAGACCCAACTGTAATTGTTTCTTGTCCACATCATAGCCAATAATGTGTGCGTGGGGGTGAGCTTTTTTAATACAAAGAGCAAGCGAACCCCCAATCAACCCCAGGCCAATAACAAGTACCTTTCCCCCCATATCATTCCTCTCCTTTGACCTGTTGTTCTTGAATAAAACGTTCGAGTTGTTCGATTAATTGAACATTTTGTTCATATGTTCCAATTGTAATCCGAACACAGGTCGGGAATCCGAGAGCTTTACCTGAGCGCACGATAAAACCTTTTGTTAATAAATAACGAAAAACGTCGTCTCCATCCCTTCGAAAGTCAATCAAAATAAAGTTCGTTTGAGAAGGGAAATAAAATAATCCGTGTTTTTGACAAAACTTATAATATTGTTCGAGTCCTTGGCGATTTCGCATTCGACAATCTTGTATAAAGGTTTGGTCTTCGAGCGCCATTTGGGCAGCTAGTTGACCTAATGTGTTTGTATTAAACGGTTCTCTAACCGCTTCAAGACGCTTGATGACGAACGGGTCACCCACTCCATAACCGACTCGGAAAGAAGCGAGACCGTAGATTTTGGAAAACGTGCGTAACACAAGTAAATTGGGATATCTTTCAAGCAGAGAAATCGCATCATAATAATCATCAGCGACAACGTACTCATAATAAGCTTCATCTAATACAACAAGTACGTCTTTAGGAACTGCTGATAAAAAGGTCTTGAGTTCTTTTTCCGGAATGTAGCAACCTGTTGGATTATTCGGACTACAGAGCCAAACAACCGCTGTTTGGTCATCAATGACTTGTAACATAGATGATAAATCGTGCTCGCCGTTAACTAACGGAACTTCTCTAACTTCTGCCCCTTCAATTCGAGCATTATGTTTGTATTGAGGGAACGTCGGTGTAGCCATGACGGTATTTATCCCAGGCCGTAATAACGCTCGACTAATCATTAAGATCACTTCATCAGAACCGTTCCCAAACGTTAATTGCTCGATATTAACACCAAGATAGTTCGCTAACGTGCTCCTTAACGAATACGCATATCCATCAGGATATTTCGCTAAATCATTGGCTTGTTGTAACAAGTATTTTATTACTTTCGGGGAGCAGCCGAATGGATTTTCATTTGAGGCTAGTTTAATCACTTGTTCGATACCGAATTCTCGCTTTACTTCTTCAATCGATTTTCCTGGCTGATATGGCTGTAGTTGTTTGATAGGCTCCTTCCACTTCAAAACAGTTTCCCCCTTTAATCCTTACGTACGGTTCAAATCAGGACGTAAATGTTTCGCCCCTTTCAAATAAACATGATGAATATCTTCTTGTTTCTTTGATGTATTCACATGAATCATCACACGAATACATTTTTCAAGACTATGAGGAACTGGCATTTCTTGCATACACATGACAGGAACGAATGTCCATCCTTCTAAACTTCGTAACGCTTTTGCTGGAAATGATGCATTTAAATCAGGTGTTGCTGAAATGAAAACGGAAGCTACTTCTTCTGGCAAAATATCATTTTCTTTAATCATTACTCTCAATAATGATAAGGTCGATTCTACAATTGATTGTTCACTGTTATCATCAGCCGTAATCGCTCCTCGGATGCCGCGAATCATTTCATCTCCTCCCCTAAACGAATGAATTGATCGAACGTTTCCTCAAGTATTCGTTTATCAACACTTTTCATCATTGGCTGACCGATATCTCGTAATAAAACAAACACCGGCGTTTGACGACTTGCTTTTTTATCTCTTTTCATCCGCTCCCACACGTCCGAAAATGTCAGATTACGATCAAAAGAAAGGCGATAACCTAAAGTATGAATCCATGAAAGAAATGGTTTAAACGGAAAGTTGAGCTTATTCATTTTTTCACTTAGTAATAACGCGTAAACCATTCCCATCATGACGGCTTCTCCGTGTGTGATATTACCGTATCCATATGCAGATTCAATCGCATGTCCAAGTGTATGTCCAAAATTTAAAAAGGCGCGTACCCCTTGTTCTTTTTCGTCTTCTTGGACGATTGTTCCTTTGATGCGAATTCCGTTCGAAATTAAATGGACGAGTACTTTATCCCCTAGATTATGTAAAGTTTTGACGTTTTCGACTAAAAACTCAAAAAACATTGGATCAGCAATTAATGCATGTTTAACGACTTCCGCAAATCCGGACCGCCATTCATGCATCGGTAACGTTGATAAAAAAGAGAGATCATAAAACACCGCTTCCGGTTGGTAAAAAGATCCAATCATATTTTTGCCAAGTATATGATTAATTCCCACTTTACCTCCAACCGAACTATCATGCGCAAGCAACGTCGTTGGTACTTGCACAAACGATATTCCTCTCATGTATGTCGCTGCAACAAAACCAGCTAAATCTCCTATGGCGCCCCCGCCAACGGCTATGATTTCTGATTTACGATCTACACCATGTTTTAGCGCAAAAGAAATACATCTCTCGTACTCTTGTAAACTTTTTGATTTTTCTCCAGCGGGAGCTTTATACATTATCGCTTGCTCATGACTAGAGAGTAGCTGTTGAATGGTTTGGGGATGAAAAGCAGCCACTTGCTCATCTACGATCAACAACCATTTCGATACTGTTTTATTTTTCATATATTCTTTTAATGCTCCAATTGCATCTCGTCCGACGTAAACGTTGTACGATTTTGAAGAAGTAACAATTGGTATCGTTTTGACCATATTAAAACTCCTTTGCAAAGGCACGATGTTCGGCAATCGTTTTTTTCAACGTATCCATTCGGTCCCCGTAGAACTGTTCAACTAATGCGTTGGCTAATTCCCACGCAACTACTGCTTCCGCAACAACCGCAGCTGATGGTACTGCACAGCTATCAGAACGCTCAATACTCGCTTCAAACGGTTCTTTTGTATGAATATCTACGCTTTTTAACGGCTTATAAAGGGTTGGAATAGGTTTCATGACTCCTCGTACAACAATTGGCATGCCGGTTGTCATGCCGCCTTCAAATCCTCCTAACCGATTCGTTAAACGGTAGTACCCTTTTTCTTTAGACCAAGCAATTTCATCATGGACGGCACTTCCTGGTTTACGAGCCATATCAAAACCTAATCCAAATTCCACACCTTTAAAAGCATTAATGCTCACTATTGCACCAGCAATTTTCGCATCAAGCTTCCGGTCATAGTGAACATAGCTTCCAACGCCTGGAGGCATTCCTTCCACAATCACTTCCACGATGCCACCGATCGAATCCCCATTTTTCTTTGCTTCATCAATCGCGTCCATCATTTGTTGTTCTACTTCCTCATCAAAGCATCGAACTGGTGATTGTTCGGTTTTTTCTTGTAACTCTTTTATGGATGAATATGGTTTAGGCGAAGCTTTCACTCCACCTATTTCTACCACCTGTGAGGCAATTTCAATTCCTAATTCTTTTAATAGCTTTTTCGCTACCGCCCCAGCTGCTACACGAACAGTCGTTTCTCGAGCGGAAGAACGTTCGAGTACATTACGCATATCTTGATGGCCATATTTAATCGCTCCGTTTAAATCGGCATGCCCTGGACGTGGACGGGAAATTTTCCGTTTTATTTCATCATCAGCACCTTCTTCTAAAGGTTCGACTCCCATAATCTTTGTCCAATGTTTCCAATCTTTATTTTCTACGACTAAGGCGATGGGCGAGCCAAGCGTTTTTCCATGTCGGACGCCCCCTAAAATCTGAACACGATCCTTTTCGATTTGCATCCGCCGACCTCGTCCATACCCTTTTTGACGTCGCGCAAGCTCTATATTAATATCATCTGCTGTTAGCGTTAATCCTGCAGGCACCCCTTCGATGATGGTTGTTAATTGGGGACCGTGTGATTCTCCAGCAGTTAAGTACCTCATCATTCTTTCCCCCTTCAACTCATTAAAGAATTATGTATCAATATACCATATTTACTAAATAAATTCCTAGTACTTTCTTATGTTCTTGTAAAAATATTTTTTTAAAATAAAAAAGAACTATCATATATTGATAGTCCTTTACTCTTTCCGATAAAAAAACGTATCTTCTGTTGTAAATCGATAATTACTAGGATTGAAAATTTGTTCCGTACTTCCGACAAACAGCACCCCACCTGAACGTAACGCACGGCTAAATTTATGATAGATGTCGTTTTTCGCATCCTCTGTAAAATAGATTAATACATTTCGACAAACGATTAAGTCAAAATCTTGACCGTATGGATCAGCAAGCAAATTGTGTCGTTTAAACGTCACCGTCCGAGTGATTTCAGGGGCTAGACGATAAAAACTTCCTTCTTTTGTAAAGTATTTCTCTTTCATATCCCGCGGTACTTCTTGTAGAGAGCGTTCAGGATAGACAGCTAATTTCGCTTTCTGTAAGGCATTTTGATCAATATCGGTTGCTAATATTGATATTTGAGAAAACGGTAAGTAATTCGACAATACCATCGCAATCGTATATGGTTCCTCTCCAGTTGAACAAGCGGCACTCCATATTTTTAACGGTTTCCGTTCGTTAAGTAAACGAGGGAAAATTTTATGTTGTAAAACTTCCCAGCGTTTGGCATTACGATAAAATTCGGAAACGTTTATGGTCATCCGGTCTAACAATTCGTGAAATAACTCTTGATTGTTTTCCATTTCCTGAAATAAATCAGCAAACGAGCGAAATCCTTTTTTTTCATAAAAAGAGGTTAAACGACGTTTCATTTGAGCTTCTTTATACAACGATAAATCGATGCCAGATTTTCTCTTAAACTTTTTTATAAATTCTTGATAATCATACACCATGTCCATACCTCACCATCAGGAAAAGTAACCAAATCATAGTATAAAGGAAATTTGGACGTACGTGTAAAAAAATATCAAGTTTTTACTAATATTTCACAATTTCATTACCTCACATATATTGACAATATAAAAAGTAGTAAGGAAAAGTTCCTTACTACTTTATTGAGCCTTCACTCCTTAGTAAATCCATTGGTTCATTAACTTGTTATAAGAAACAAGTTCTTCTTCTTTAAAGAACAAGCCGATTTCACGCTCAGCACTTTCTGGAGAATCAGATCCATGAATAACGTTTTTACCAACTGTTAAACCAAAGTCACCACGAATGGTACCTGGTTGTGCATCTTTTGGATTTGTTGACCCCATCATTTGACGAGCTGTTGCAATGACATTCTCACCTTGCCATACCATGGCAAACACAGGGCCAGATGTAATGAAATCCACTAATTCTCCGAAAAATGGACGCTCTTTATGTTCAGCATAATGTTGTTCCGCAAGCTCTTTTGAAACTTGCATAAATTTTGCGCCTACTAGTTGGAAACCTTTTTTCTCCAAACGAGAAACGATTTCTCCAATTAACCCTCGTTGAACCCCATCAGGTTTAACCATTAAAAATGTTTTTTCCATGTCATCCCACTCCTAGCAACTATGTATTGGTCATGTAACCGATTCCAAAATTCATAGTACCACCTATTTTCCTATTTGACAACGTTCCTATTAAAAAATTCTTAATATTTTCTTTTGCCAATATAATTTACGATTTTTTGAAAACTTTGTTTTGCCCGATTGGCTGGCAACTGATCAAGAATGTTTAGCGCCTTATTTAAATACATGCGACTTACATCATACGAACGGTCAATCGCCCCTGAAGTTTTAATACGCTCAATGATGGCACCTATTTCTTCTTTAGATGTTTTCTCATGCACCTTTTCAATTTGTTGTCGTAATAAAGGGGACTCCATTGCATATAAGACGGGTAACGTAATATTACCTTGCAATAGATCACTGCCGGCTGGTTTTCCTAATTGTTGTTCAGTGCCGACAATGTCTAAAATGTCATCCGTAATTTGAAACGCCATGCCTACATAATAGCCGAACCAATACATTTTTTTATGTATCTCTTCGGTACATCCTGCAGCGATGGCTCCTAATTGACAACTAACAGCGATTAAAAGAGCTGTCTTTCGTTTAATGCGACGTAAATAATCGCGTACTGATTGATTAAATCGGTATTTATCTTTGATTTGTTCAATTTCGCCTACACAAACTTCGACAATCGTATGAGCCAAAATTTGATGGGCAAGCGGATAAGGGATATTCGTCATCCGCTCTAATGATCGGGCGAAAATATAGTCCCCTGTATACATCGCAATTCGGTTATCCCACTTTGATTTAATGGTCGGCTTCCCACGACGGAGGGCTGCATCATCAATAACATCGTCATGTACAAGTGATGCCATATGAATCAACTCAAGGGCCACGGCGACATCCTTTATCACTTCAATGTCATAATTTCCAAACTTTCCTGCTAACAAGACAAAAACGGGGCGTATTCTTTTGCCGCCAGCTTGTAATAAATGTAAGGAAGCCTCGGAAAGGAGTGGGGAGTCGGCCTGAATGGCGACTTCTAATTCTTGCTCTATGCGATCAATATCCGGTTTTAAAAAAGTATACATCATTTGTAATTTCATGATTTCCACCTAGCTTAACGACTTCCATCTTCTTTTTTCATCCCGAAGTGGACAGCAGCCACTCCGCCAGTATACGGTTTGTATGTGACGTTACTAAAACCTGCTTGTTCGAATAATTGTGCTAATTCCTTCATCCCCGGAAAATCACGTGCTGATTCTTGTAGCCAAGAATATTCTTTATAGCTTTTGGCGAAAATTTTTCCGAAAACTGGCATGATATATCGAAAATATAAATAATACAATTGCCGGTAACCAATCATTGTCGGTTGTGAAGTTTCTAAACAAACCGCAAGTCCACCAGGTTTTAATACGCGATACATTTCTTTTAATACATGTAAATAATCAGGAACATTACGCAACCCAAATCCAATGGTCACATAATCAAACGTATGATCTTCAAATGGAATTTCCATCGCATTTCCGTGAATGAGTTCCACGTTCGTTAATTGTTTATGAGCTACTTTCTCTTTTCCGATTTTCAACATATTTTGACTAAAATCTAATCCGAAAACTTTCCCTTCAGGTCCAACAGCATGGGCTAGGGCAATCGTCCAGTCAGCTGTTCCACAACATAAATCCAACACTATAGCGCCCTTTTGAACATTCATCCGCTTCATCGTGTCTTTTCGCCAACGCAAATGTTGTTTAAAGCTAATAACGGAATTCATCCAATCATATTGTTTATAAATTTTTTCAAACACATGATGAACACGTTCTTCTTTGGATTGTTGCATCATCATTTACCCTTCTTCCACAAAAGATTTCGTATGTAAATATAACGTATCAGCTAATTGAGATAACCGATTATTCCAATAAGTGGAATTCACTTTCCCTTTTAACAAAAGTTTAGCGGATGTAAATGAGGAATCAATCAATCGTTCTAAGCAATTGAAAAGTACCGTCCGTTGCTCGTTTGATAAAAGATGCGTTTTTTCTTTTTGATTTGGCAAAGTGAACGTTTGTATTAAGTTCATAAGTACGGAGTCTTGTTTTTGAACAAAGCGCTCTTTTTCGGATTTTAATCGTTTTAAAAATAAATATTCACGAGCAAATTGAAATAAGGCATCATGCTCCTTTTGGCGAAACGGTACTAATAGTTCAACTTCTATATTTTTCATCAATTCGAGTCCCTTATCCAAACAGGAGCATTCTTTTTGATAAAGTTGAATCTTCCAATCATTAATACGTTGAATCGATTCAGCGAGACGGCGAATCATCTTAACATGGTTGGCATTCGCTAATAAATGGTAGTATAGTCCGCTAAAATAATCACCTGCTAACACGGTCAATTGCCGTTCACGTAGCATACCGTAATCATTGGTTACTTGTTCGTGGGTATCAAGGGCAATTTGAATAAGTGCAATCGTTTTCCCAATCAGCTCCAATTCTTCTCGATTTTCCACTTGCTTTTCTAGCATAGTTAACAAAAATAGCTGTTTATCTTCGTCCACTTTTGGCAAGCGGACAAAGCGTTTAATATAGGAATGATTCCGTTCTTTATCGACTTGTTCTTTTACATTAGCGAGTATGGTCAACAAATGTTCCAATCGTATCACCCTTAATCCCATTTAATCCGCAATCACTCGAAATAGCATCTTTCATTATACCATAACCACTATGTAATAGCGATTTTTTCAATAAAGTTCATTTCATTTACATTAATGATTTATTTGTTATGTTGCCGAAAAGGGTTCGTTTTCTTTTTTTTGGAAAGATTTTTCAAAAAAAAAGGCTGTTTCCAATTCTTAAACATCAAAGAAAACAGCCTTATTTCATTCTATTTTTTTGTTTCACTTTCAATTTCGCCAACGCTTGTTAAAATTTTTGCCTTACCACGTACTTTGATGGCTGAAGTATGTTCCGTAAATTGAGCAATCATTACTTCACCTTTGTCTAATTTCTCCGAATGGTGAAAGCGAGTATCGGAACCACGCGTTAATCCAATGACATTGACCCCATCCTCTATCGCTTTAATCACCACAAAATCGTTTTGAACATTCACGATATCTCCATCCTCCATTTGCAAAAGATGTACTATTACTTAATAAATGAAAGTATTTCTGAACGTTTTACATGATCTTCTTCAAAAACTCCACGAACAGCTGTGGTCACGGTTTTTGATCCTGGTTTTTTTACACCGCGCATCGTCATACACATATGTTCCGCCTCAACAACGACCATGACACCATGCGGTTCTAGCTTTTCCATTATAGCATCGGCTACGGTTGCCGTAATTCGTTCTTGAAGTTGCGGTCTTCTTGCCACAGCCTCAACAGCTCGTGCTAACTTACTTAGGCCTGTAACACGTCCGTTACGAGGAATGTAAGCGACATGTGCTCGACCAAAAAAAGGAACTAAATGGTGTTCACACATCGAATAGAACGGTATATCTTTAACAAGCACAACTTCTTCGTGATCTTCACTAAATATTGTTTCAAAATACTCTTTTGGATCTTGATTTAATCCTGCGAAAACTTCTTCGTACATTTTAGCTACTCGCTTAGGTGTATCTAGTAATCCTTCACGATGTGGATCTTCCCCAATAGCTTCTAAAATAAGACGAACCGCCTCTTCAATCTGTGCTCGATTTATTTCTGCCATTTGTCTTCCTCCTACTAAACGCAAAAAATCGAATAAATAACATTCTAATATTATCATATCCTGTTTGAAACAAGCAAAAAGGAAGACTGTTTAGATTGAGTCAAGTATTTGTGGGCAGTTTTTTTCTCCCTAACAATGAAAGCGGATTCACTATTTTAGGGTACTCTCTT